>DPSD01000191.1:0-3273 GCA_003538495.1 Accumulibacter sp. | reverse complement strand
AGGCTTTCCTGCGCTATCACGATGCCAACAACTGGCCCTTGCTGCGCGAAGCGCTGAAGCAGATGGGGCGCGCCGACCTGATCGGCAACGGCCGGCGGCAACTGATCCCGAGTTTTCAACCGCCCGGGACCGGCACCCTGCGGGCCACCGGCGCACGCGACGTGAAAGCCGCACCGCGGGCACGGGCACGCGACGCACGTGCCATGCCGGCAGGGATCCAGGGCCGCAAACGCTGATTCGGCCGGGGTCAGCCACGATCAGCCGCCGATCCGTAGTGGACCGCCAGCCAGATGCTGGCCTGCTCGGGAGGCGTCCAGTCCACCCGATGCCGCCGCCGCGGAGCGATGTCTACGTAGTCGCCGGCCTTGAGGTGCCGCGCCTGCGGCTCGTCCTCGAAGCGCAGCAGGGCCTCTCCCTGAAGCAGCAGGACCCATTCACCCAGCGCTTGTTCGTACCAGAAACCGGGCGGGCTGGACTGGCCGGTCGACACGATGCGTTCGATCCTGAGGCCCGGCTGGGCGAGCAGTTCCAGCAGCTGCTCGGCGGGCATCGGGGACAGCGGCAGTTCGGCGAAGACGTTGTTCATCGGGCGGCGGATGGTATCGAGTGGGCAGGGTGGCGAGTAGCGCGCGTCGCGGCGAGGCCGGCGGTGGCGCGGCAATGCCGGCGATCACCGTGGGATGGTAGCCCAGGACGGCAAGGCCGGGAACTGGCGCAGCGACCGTCGGATTGGGTATGCTCCAACCTTTGCCGGCGTGGACTGCCGGCCAGCGGCCACCAGTGCTGCGCAACCGCCGAGGAATCCGCTCATGACCATCACCTGGAAATCGCTGCTCGTCTTGCTCGTCGCGCTCAGCGGCTGCGCCGCGCTGACCCGGCACACGCTCAACGAGGAATACGGCTCGCCCGACCCGGCGCGCTTCGATACGCCGGCTGCGCCACCGCCCGGATTCTCCTACCGCAAGGATGTGCAACCGATTCTGGAGCGCCGCTGCGTGGTCTGCCACGCGTGTTACGACGGTCCGTGCCAGCTCAAGTTCACCGCCTGGGAAGGGGTCGCCCGCGGCACCAGCAAGGAGCAGGTCTACGACAGCGGGCGCTTGCTGGAGGCCCAGCCGACGCGTCTGTTCACCGATGCGCAGAGCGCTTCCCAGTGGCGCGCCAAGGGCTTCTCGGCGGTACTCAACGAGCGCGAGCAGACGCCGACCGCCAACCTCGCGGCGAGCGTGCTGTATCGCGCGCTGAAGCTCAAGCAGGACCACCCCTTGCCACCAACCGCGATCCTGCCCAAAACCTTCGACTTCTCGCTCGACCGCGCGCAGCAGTGCCCGCGGATTGACGAGTACGACGCCTTCGAGCGCAAGAACCCCTTGTGGGGGATGCCCTTCGGGCTGCCGGGTCTGAGCGATGGCCAGTTGGCTACCCTGAGCCGTTGGCTCGAACTCGGGGCGCCTTTCGAGGGGCTGCCGGCGCTGCCGGCGCAGCTTGGCCAGCAGGTCGCCGACTGGGAGACGTTCCTGAACGGCGACTCGCTGAAGCAACGGCTGGTCAGTCGCTACATCTACGAACACCTGTTCCTGGCCCACCTCTACTTTGACCGTGACGCCCAACACCACTACTTCCGGATGGTCCGGTCGCGAACGCCGCCGGGGCAGCCGATCGACCTGATCGCCAGCCGCCGGCCGTATGACGACCCCGGGGTCGAGCGCGTCTACTACCGCCTGGAGCGCGAACAGGAGACGATCGTCGACAAGACCCATCTGCCGTACGCGCTCGGTGCCAAGCGCATGGCGCGCTGGCGGCAGCTCTTTCTCGACTCCGACTACGCGGTCGACGAGCTTCCGTCCTATGCGCTGCAGGTGGCGTCCAATCCTTTCGTGACCTTCCAGGCGCTACCGACCTCCGCGCGCTATCAATTCATGCGCGACGAGGCGGAGTTCACCATCATGGGCTTCATCAAGGGGCCGGTCTGTCGCGGCCAGGTGGCCTTGAACGTGATCGAGGATCGCTTCTGGGTGTTCTTTCTTGCCGATACCGACCTGCAGGACAAGGCCGGCGAGTTCCTGGACCGCGAATCCAGTCTGCTCGCCTTGCCGGCGGCGCAGGGCAGTGACGCCAAGGTCATCGGCCCCTGGCGTGACTACGCCAAACTGCAAGCCAAATACCTGCAGGCCAAGTCGAAATTCCTCGATCACTACGCGGCGACCAGCACCGGGCCGACGCTGCAGTGGATCTGGAACGGTGACGGCAACAACCCGAATGCGGCGCTGACCGTCTTCCGCCACTTCGACAACGCTTCGGTGGTCAAGGGCCTGGTCGGCGGCCCGCCGAAAACGGCGTGGGTGATCGGCTATGGACTGCTCGAACGGATCCACTACCTGCTGGTTGCCGGCTACGACGTCTATGGCAACGTCGGTCACCAGTTGCTGTCGCGGCTGTACATGGACTTCCTGCGCATGGAAGGCGAGTTCAACTTCATCGCCTACCTGCCGCGCGACGACCGTAAAGCAGTCCGTGACTTCTGGTATCGCGGTGCCAGCCAGGAAGTCAAGGATCATGTCTACGGCACGCTGGCCAGCTTCGACGTCCAGACCGGCATCCGCTATCGCACCGACGACCCGCAGCAGGAGTTGTACAGCATGCTCCAGAGCCGCCTGGCACCGGTTCTGGAGCACCAGTACGATCTCTCGCAAGTGGCCGACGCGGCCTTGCGCAAGGACCTGGCGGCGCTGGCCGCTCTGCGCGGCGCGGCGCTGTCGTGGATTCCCGAGGTGGTTTTCGTCCGACTGGAAGATCCGCCGCGGCCGCCGCGCTACTTCACCCTGCTGCGCAACACCGGTCACCGCAGCGTCTCCAGTCTGCTCCAAGAGGGGCGAGAGCTGTTGCCGGCAGAGAACACGATGACCGTGGTGCCGGGTTTCATCGGCGCCTATCCGAGTGCCATCTACCGCCTGCAGCGCTCGGAGATCAAGGCCCTGGCCGACACCATCGGCGGCTTGTCGTCGGAGGCGGATTACCGGGCGCTGGCCGACCGCTTCGTCGTTCGTCGCAGCGACCCCGCCTTCTGGCAGGCCAGCGACGAGCTTCAGGACGCTCACCTGCGGTCGTCACCGGTCAGCGCCGGTCTGCTCGACTACAACCGCCTGGAGAATCGTTGACCGGCGCCGTCAGCGGCGCGATCAGCACTACTGTTGCTGCTGCTTCAGGATCTCCTGCACCCTCGGGTCCTTGATCATTTCCTGAATCCGGGGGTCCTTCAGCATCTCGTTGATG
>DPSD01000397.1:2751-7929 GCA_003538495.1 Accumulibacter sp. | reverse complement strand
CGTTGCCACAAAGAGAGACGCCCCTTTCGGGGCGTCGGGCCGGCGATGCTATCGCTGGCGGGGTTAAGAGTGATATTCTCCATGCGGATTGGGCCTTCGTCAAGCGCTCGTCACGACAATCCTGGGAGGCGTGAATGGAGCGCGTAGTTGCCTACGTGGACGGGTTCAACCTGTACTTCGGACTGAAGCATTCCGGGTTCAAGCGGTACAAGAGAAGATGACCGACGTGAACATCGCCATCCAGTTGCTCCTCGACGCACTCGACGATGCCTTCGATGTCGCGCTGGTCATCTCGGGCGACAGCGACCTGACCACCCCGATCCATCGCGTGCGCCAGCGCTTCCCCGCCAAGCGAGTCATCGTCGCGTTCCCGCCGCGGCGGTATTCGAGCGAACTCAAGCGTTGCGCTAGCGGCTACCTAAGCATCGGCGAAGACAAGCTACGCGCCAACCAGCTTCCCGATTCCATCGTCAAGCCAAACGGCTTCATGCTGCAGCGCCCAGCCACATGGCGCTAAACCAAACAGAAAGCATCCTCATGCCTCACAACGACAAGCGTCTTATCGAGGTGGCCTTCCCCCTCAAGCAGACCTCGATCGACTCGGTGCACGAGAAGAACGTGCGTCATGGGCACATCTCCACGCTGCACATCTGGCCGGCGCGTCGGCCCCTGGCGGCTTGCCGTGCGGCATTGATTGCGACCCTGCTGCCCGATCCAGGCGACAAGGAGAAGCGCGACGAACTTCTCAAGCGGCTGGGCGGCACACTCAACAAGACGCTCAAGAACAAGAAGATGCCGAACGGCCGGGTCGAGGAGATCGAATCGCTGGAGACGACCGGCGGCGTCCTGCATTGGGGGCGCGAAACCGGCCCCGACATGGCCTGGTTTCGTGAGGAGATTCGCAAGACTTACGGTGGGCGTGCGCCACGCGTGCTGGACCCCTTCGCCGGCGGTGGCGCGATCCCGCTGGAGGCCATGCGTCTTGGCTGCGATGTGACGGCGGTCGATATCAACCCGGTCGCGTGGTTCATCTTGAAGTGCACGTTGGAATATCCGCAGAAGCTCGCAGGGCAAACCCGCTCGTTGCCACCGTTTGCCCTGCAGGATGCGGCATTCATGGCTGACTACTTCAAGGCCAGGGGACTGACGCCGGCCGAGATCAGGCGGCACCTGCGCGAGCTGGCCGCCGCACCGGCGCTACGCCCCGCAGCCCACACCCTTGCGTCAATCGATCGCGGCGAAACCTTGAGCCTGCTCGATCACCCGAAACTTGATCCTGCGCTGCTGAATGCCGACCTCGCCTGGCATGTGCGAGCCTGGGGTCGCTGGGTGCTGAAGCAGGCTCGTCGGAGTCTAGCGCGCTTCTATCCATGCTACGCAGAGTACTGCACGCTGAAGCCCTACGCACGGGTACCGCTGGATGTGGACGAGCCGCTCAAGCTCGTACCCCTGAACGATGCCGGCGAGCCTCAAATCGATCTGCTCAATACAGGTTTCGACGCCGACCACATGGACAATCCGGCCAAGCCGCGCTGGATCAGCAAACCGACCGTCGCGTATCTCTGGGCGCGTACGGTCCGCTGCAAGGCTTGCCGGGCAGAACTGCCGCTGCTCAAGACCCGATGGCTTGCCAAGAAGGACGACAAGCGCGCCGTGCTCACGATCCGGTTGCGCGCAGACCGGAGTGGGGTGGAGTTCGGGATTGACGTCAGCGCCAAGGTCCAGGGCGGCAACGCCGCGCAGCGCCGCGAGTACGACAAGAAACTCGGGCAAGGAACGATGAGTCGATCGGGAGTCACCTGCCCATGCTGCGGTACCATCATGACGATGGAAGACCTTCGGTTGGAGGGACGCGCCGGCCGACTGGGTAGCGTAATGACGGCGGTAGTCATGAATGGGCCAAAGGGGAAAGAGTATCGGCTACCGACCGCGCACGAGATCGATATGGCGCGTGCGGCAGAAGGTGAATTGGAGCGGGCGTTTGCTGAGGTACCGTTCGGCTTGCCCGTGGAACCAACGCCCAAGGGTGGCGCCGGGGCAGCAAGGGCATTCTCAGTTGATGGTTACGGGCTCGACCAGTGGCAGAAGCTGTTTACGCCCCGGCAACTGCTGGGCCTCAGCGGCTTGTTGCGTGCGACGCGCCGATTGCCGGCGCGGCTCCTGGAAGAGGGTTTGCCAGTGGCGCAGGTTGAGGCCATCAGTGCTCTCGTATCCACGGTGCTCGATCGGATCGCCGACCGCGGCAGCGCCTTGTGCTCGTGGACGGTTGGTTACGACCAGATCCGCAACACTTTCGTGCGCTTTGCGCTGCCGATGAACTGGGACTTCGCGGAAACCTCCGTGCTTGCGGATGCCTCCGGTGGCTACCCAGGCGGAATCGAATGGCTGGCGCAATACGTCGAGCATGCGGGCCGGTTCGCGCTGGATGCGCCAGTGCCCACGATAGCCCTGAATTCGGCAGCAAGGCCGGTGGCGGGCGAGTTCGATGTTGTCGTCACCGACCCACCCTACTATGACGCGATTCCGTACTCCGACCTGATGGATTTCTTTCACGTCTGGTTGCGGCGCACGCTGAATGGGCTTTCGCCACAACTAGACGAAGCCTTCGCCGAGCCGCTTGCGCCGAAGTGGGACCATGCCGCCAACGATGGCGAGCTGATCGACGACGCATCGCGTTTCGGCGGCGACAAGCAAGCCTCGAAGCGCAACTACGAAGCCGGTATGGCAGCGGCGTTCAAGACTTGCCATGGCGCGTTGCGACCGGAAGGACGGCTCGTCATCGTGTTCGCCCACAAACACCCCGATGCGTGGGAAACTTTGGTGTCGGCCATTATCCGCGCCGGATTCGTGGTCGATGGATCGTGGCCCATCCAGACAGAACGTGAGGCCCGCACGCGCTCGCTAGCCTCGGCCGCGCTCTCGTCCTCCGTCTGGCTGGTCTGCAAGAAGCGCGACCCGCTCGCCCGAGCCGGCTGGGACACGCAGGTACTCAAGGAAATGGAGGCCAGCATCACGACCAGGCTGCGCGACTTCTGGGACGCCGGCATTCGCGGGCCGGACTTCATCTGGGCCGCCACCGGTCCGGCGCTGGAGTCGTACAGCCGGTATCCGGCCGTAAAGAAGGTATCCGAGGCGGGTGCTCTGATGTCGGTCACCGACTTCCTCGGCCACGTGCGGCGCATCGTGGTCGACTTCGTCGTCGGCCGCGTGCTGTCGCATGGTCAGGGCGAACCCACTTCCGGAGACCATCCGCTGGACGATGTGACGACCTACTACCTGTTGCACCGCAACGACTTCGGCCTGAAAGAGGCACCGGCCGGTCCGTGCATCCTCTACGCGGTGTCTTGTGGCCTGTCCGAGCGCGAGCTCACTGACCAGTACGAATTGCTCGCGCGCAGCGGCAGCTCGACAGCGGCAGAAGACGAAGAAGATGCCGGAAACGAAGAGGACGGCGATGCCGACGAATCGCCGTCTTCGGGCGGCGGCGGCAAGTACAGGCTCCGGGACTGGCGCGCTCGCAAGCACCGCTCGCTCGGGATGGAAACGGCCAGCGGCCGGGCGATTCCGCTCATCGACCAGGTGCACAAGCTGATGCAGCTCTGGGTGGCCGGCGACGTCGTCACGGTCAACGCGTTTCTGGACAGCCGCGCGTTGCGTCGCAGCCAGGTGTTCATCCAGTTGATCCAGGCCTTGATCGAGAAGAGCCGCGCCGAGGGCTGCACGGAAGAGTGCTCGCTCCTGGAGCGCTTGCAGAACTACCTGCGCTCGGTCGGCAGCACACCGCAGCAGGCACTGGCGTTGGGAGGGTGATCCGATGACATCATGGAACTATCCGGGGTCGCGCTGGTGGAAGTTCGATTTTCACACGCACACGCCGGCATCCGCCGACACCTACTGGGCGAAGAACCGCGCCGATCTTTCGCCCGAGAACTGGCTGCTTGGCTACATGGCCTGCGGAATCGACTGCGTGGCGGTGACCGACCATAACAGTGGCACATGGATCGATGCGCTGAAAGCCGCCTATGGCCGGATGGAATCCGCGCGGCCGCAGGGCTTCCGCGAACTGACGATCTTCCCTGGGTTGGAGATCTCGGCCAACGCTGGCGTGCACGTGCTGGCGATCTTCGACCCCGGCCGCACCACCGCAGACATCGACACGCTGCTGGGCGCCGTCGGCTACCAGGGCAGCAAAGGCGATAGCGACGGGGTGACGAGCAAGGGTGTGGCCGAGGTGATTCTCGCCATCATCGACGCGGGCGGCATCCCGGTGCCGGCCCATGCCGATGGGGCCAAGGGCCTGCTGCAGTGCCGGCCGGATTCCACCGGTCCGGCGCTGGATGCCCACACCCTGCGGCAAGCGCTGGAGGTCGAAGGACTGCTGGCCGTCGAGTGGTGCGATCCGAGGCAGCCGTGGCCGCAGTGTGCGGAAAGGCATCGCTCAAGTCTGGCCGCCGTGCTTGGTAGCGACTGCCACAGCTTCCAGGGCAGCAAGGTGCCGGGCAGCACATTCACCTGGGTGAAGATGGCGGCTCCCACGTTGGAGGGCCTGCGGCTGGCGCTCCTGGACGGCAACGGCGTATCGGTCCGGCGCAGCGACGAAGGCGCGTTCGACCCCTTCCGCGTGCCGGCGCACCTGATCCGTGCGATCGAGATTGACCAGGCTCACTACATGGGCAACGGCCAGCCGGCCCGGTTGGATCTCTCGCCGTTCTTCAACGCCATTGTTGGCGGACGCGGCACCGGCAAGTCCACCGTGGTGCACGCGCTGCGCCTGGCCACGGCGCGTGCCGACGAACTGCACCGGCTGGCTGACGATGCCGAACCCCGCAGGCGCTTCGCCGACTTCTGCAAGGTCGCCAAGGGACGCGACGGCGAGGGCGCGCTGCGCTACTTCGTCGAGCGCATGCGGCCGCTGCCTGCGCCGGTGCAGCCCCACGGCGACCGCTCGATCATCGGCCGCTCGCCCGCGATCCGGCAGGCGCTCGAGCTCGTCTCGCGCGTGGCGCCGTCCGTCGCGGCCGTGCTGCTCGAGGGCGAATCGGGTACGGGCAAGGAGCTCCTCGCGCAGGCCGTGCACGCGGCGAGCCCGCGGGCCTCGGGGCCGTTCATCACGGTGGACTGCTCGGGCATCCCGGAGACGCTCTTCGAAAGCGAGGTCTTCGGCCACGAGCGCGGCGC
>DPSD01000397.1:2524-2728 GCA_003538495.1 Accumulibacter sp. | reverse complement strand
GGCGACACGACGGGGGCGACAGCCGACTGGTGTGGCGGCAAGGCGGCGGTGTCGAGGCGCAGGAGGCGGATGGCCGGGGCGCCTGGCAGACGTCGACCAGCCAGCACAATCTTGGCGCACGTTTCCCGCTGCGCCTGTTCTCGCAAGGCCAGATCGCCGCGATGGCCGGCAGTGGTCGGCAGGCGCTGCTGGCGCTGATCGACG
>DPSD01000397.1:1759-2236 GCA_003538495.1 Accumulibacter sp. | reverse complement strand
CCGCTGCAGGAGGCGCTGCAGGAAGCGCGGCGCACCTTCCTCGCGCAGCGGGCCCGCCTGCGCGAACTGGACGGCAAGCTCGCGCAGCGGCCGGAACTGCAACGCCAGCTCGATGATGCCTTGCGCAAGCTCGGTGCGTTCGATCAGTCCGACCACGCGGCCGTGCTCAAAGCCTATGCGCAGGGCCAACGCCAGCAGCGCGAGGTGCAGGGAACGCTGGACGAGCTGACCGAATGGCCCGCGCGGATCCGGCAGCTTGCCGAGGCTTTGCTGCTGGACGATTGGCCGGCCCAAGCCTTCGCGGACAGGGATGCCGAGGTGTTGGCCTGGCGTTCGGACACCGATCGCCTGGGTGAAGAGACGCGCACCACGTTGCAAGCGCTGGCGGCGCAGATGGAGCGGCGCGTCCAGACGCTCGGGCAAGATCCGCGCCTGGCGGCCTGGCGCGCACGCGCGCAGCAAGCGGTCGCCGCGCAC
>DPSD01000397.1:0-1437 GCA_003538495.1 Accumulibacter sp. | reverse complement strand
GCGGCAGACGCTGGAGCAGCGGCTCAAGGCACTCGCGCAGATACAGACCGACCGCGACGCGTTGGTCGGGCAGATCGCCCAGCAACAGACCTTGCTGCTGCAAAGGCGGCAGGCCGTAACGGAGCGGCGTGCGGAGTTCGTAGAGAACACGCTGCGTGATAACGCCTTTGTGCGGATCGGTGTCGCGCCGTTCGGCTTCGACGCGCGGGAGATCGGGCGGCAGTTGCGCGAGTTGCTGGACGTGCAGGACGAACGCTTTCCCGAGGACATTCTCAGCGCCGAAAACGGTGAACCGGCGGGAGGATTGGCGTTTGTTCTCGCGCGAGCCCAGGGCACACCCGATGCTGTGACGCAGGTCAAGGGGCGCTTGACCGGCGATGCTTCGGGCTTCGGCGGCCACTTTCGCAACTACCTTCAGCGCAAGCGCGACAAGCCGGAGTTCGCCGACCATGTGCTCGCCTGGTTCCCCGAGGACGATCTGCGCATCGAATACCGGCGTGACGGCACCTGGCACCCCATCCATCAGGGTTCGCAGGGGCAGCGCTCGGCCGCGCTGCTCGCCTTCCTGCTCGCCTTCGGTGACGAACCGCTGGTCCTGGACCAGCCCGAGGACGACCTGGACAACCACCTGATCTACGACCTGATCGTGCGCCAGATCCGCGACAACAAGCTGCGCCGGCAACTCATCGTCGTGACCCACAACCCGAATGTCGTCGTCAATGGCGACGCCGATCTCGTCCACGTGATGGAATTCGGTGCCGGCCAGTGCTTCATCCAGCAAAGTGGCGCCTTGCAGGAGAAAGCGGTGCGCGAGGAGGTCTGCCGCGTGATGGAAGGCGGGCGCGAGGCGTTCTCGCGGCGTTGGAAGCGCCTTGGAAGGGAGAATTGAGATGCTCGCGAACCGTGGCGAACTGCTGGCGAAGATCCGGCTGGGCGAGGACAGCTTCCTCGAACTCAAGGAGGTACGCCTGGCGGGCGGCAAGATCCGCGGGCCGGCGCAGGATGACCTGGCCGATGAGCTGGCGGCGTTCGCCAACAGCGCGGGGGGCGTTCTGCTGCTGGGCGTCGAGGACAAGGCGCGCGAGGTCGTGGGGATTCCCATCGAGCGGCTCGATGCGGTGGAAGCGCTGCTGCGGCAGGCCTGCGAGGACTCGCTGCGGCCGCCGCTGGCGCCGCTGATCGAGCGGCTGACGCTGCCCGACGGCGACGGCAATGAACAGCCCGTGCTGCGCGTCGAAGTGGCACGCAGCCTATTCGTGCACCAGAGCCCGGGGGGCTACTTGCACCGCGTGGGATCGTCCAAGCGGCCCATGCCACCCGACCACCTGGCGCGGCTGTTCCAGCAGCGCAGCCAGTCGCGGCTGATTCGCTTCGACGAGACGCCGGTGATGGTGGCCACCCTGGCCGATCTGGACGAGCCGCTGTGGCGCAGGGTTG
>DPSD01000078.1:1361-3300 GCA_003538495.1 Accumulibacter sp. | reverse complement strand
GCCTTTGTTGCGCCTTTTCGCATATCTGTCGGTACGCGTCCAAAAATACCCAGGGCTGCGCGTTGAAATTTACCCAGGGGTTTTAGCCGCCTGTCATGCAGTCGGCGAATGGCAAGTGTAGCGCAATCGTCAGTCAGTCCCCCCCGGTTATTGTTGGATCAATATGCGCGGGGAAAGCCGCGTAGGGCGTAGCCCGTAGCGAAATTCCCCGCGCGGTCGCCGTTCAGAATGGCTCGGGTTCCACCTGTTTCCCGCGCTTTTTCTGCTCGCGTTCGCGGATACGCGACTTCGCCGTCGCCGTGCTGTGGCGAAAGCGGAACGACTCATTGCCGGTCTCAACGATGTGGCAGTGATGCGTCAGGCGGTCGAGCAGCGCCGTCGTCATCTTCGCGTCATTGAACACGCTCGCCCACTCCCCGAAGGTCAGATTGGTCGTGATCATCACGCTCGTATGCTCGTAGAGCTTCGAGAGCAGATGGAACAGGAGCGCCCCACCGGCCTGGCTGAATGGCAGATAGCCCAGTTCATCGAGAATCACCAGATCCATGCGCAGCAGAGAGAATGCCAGCCGGCCAGCCTTGCCGGCTGCCTTCTCCTGTTCGAGCAGATTCACCAGATCGGCCGTCGAAAAGAAGCGTACCCGCTTGCCGTGATGGATGATCCCGGCCATCCCCAGAGCGGTTGCCAGATGCGTCTTGCCCGTCCCGGTGCCGCCGATGAACACCACGTTGTGCGCGGCATCGGTAAAGGTGAAGCTGGCCAGCTCATCGATCAGTTTCTTATCGACCTTCGACTGCCCGAAGTCGAAACCGGCCAGATCGCGATGCACCGGAAACTTCGCACTGTGCATCTGGTAGCGGATCGAACGCATGTGGCGGTCGGTGTGCTCGGCCTGCAGCAGATGTTCGATCAACCAGCGCGAGGTCTGCACACCAACGTCGTTGCCATCGGCAGCCACTTCTTCCCAGGCGCCGGCCATGCCGTAGAGGCGCAGTTCCTTCAGTTCAGCGGCAACATCACGCATGGTTCGCCTCCGTGCGCAGGCGGTCGTAGCGGCCGGTGTCGGCAACGGGGAGTTCGGCGATGGGCAGGCCGGATTCCACCGTGGGCGGTGGTGGTGTCGCCTGCAGGCGATTGAGCACGTTCTCGATGTGCTCGGCGCTCGGGTTGCCGGATTCGAGCACCAGTTCAACCGCGACCAGCACCGCTTCCAGCCCATGCCGGGGAACAGCGGCGAGCACGCCCGCCATGATGCGGTCGCCGCCTTCGCGTCGGAGCAGCAGTCCGCGCAGGCGCAGGAGAGGCGCCGGCATGTCGGCGAATGGCGCGCCATTTCGGAGCGCTCCCGGTTTTCTCTGGATCAGCGGGATGTAGTGCTGCCAATCGTAGCGGGTGTCGCTACGCCCGAAGCTGCGGACATGGCTGGCAACCACGGCCTCCTGGGAAACGAAGTCAATGTGTTCAGGATAGACGCGGATGCCGACCATCTGGCCTACCAGTTCGCAGGGGGCGGAGTAGCGGCAGCGGTCGAAGTTCACGAGGCAGGTGCTGGACACCTTGCCGAGCGTTTCGACGTAGCCGTCGAAGGGGGCAATCATCGGCATGAGATGCGGGCGCTCCTGTTCGAGCATTTCGGCAAGCGTGAGGTCAACTTCAGGGTGCTTCAGCTCCTGCCAGAGGGCATGGCAGCGGGCAAGCAGCCAGAGGTTGAGTTCGGTGAAGGAGCCGAAGCGTTCCTTGGCGGCGTCTTGCCAGAGGCGGCGCCGGCTGTCCTGGACGTTCTTCTCGACCACGCCCTTTTCCCAGCCGGCAGCGACATTGCAGAAGTCGGGGTCGAACAGGTAGTGCGAGGCCATGGCGGAGAAGCGGGTATTGACCACCCGGGCCTTGCCTTTCTTGACCTTGTCGACGGCGGTTTTCATGTTGTCGTAGATGCCGC
>DPSD01000078.1:519-1091 GCA_003538495.1 Accumulibacter sp. | reverse complement strand
TTGTCGTAGATGCCGCGCCGGGGGATGCCGCCCAGCGCCGCGAAGGCGCGTGTGTGGGCGTCGAAGAGCATTTCATGGCTTTGTGCAGGGTAGGCCTGCACGACAAAGGCGCGGCTGTGGCAGAGCTTGAGGTGAGCGACCGTGAGCTTGCGCCAGACACCACCGATTACGAGGCGCTCTTCGCTCCAGTCGAACTGGTGGGCTTCGCCGGGTTCGAAGCGGAGCGGGACGTAGGCTTTCTTCAGGGCGGCGCTGCTGTCCTTGCGCCAGTGCCGGATGAATTCGGTGACGCGGCTGTAGTCGCCTTCGAAGCCAAGGGCCTTGAGTTCGGCATGGAGCTTCAGGGCGGTGCGTCGCTCACGCGGTGGGCGACGCGCGTCGGTTTCGAGCATCCGGACCAGACGCTCGGCGTAGGGGGCGATCTTGGTGCCCCCTTGGCTGCGTCGGTATTTGGGCTCGGTGCCTTCCGGCGCCTGGAGCCATTTGCGGATGGTTTTCCGGGTGAGCCCGGTGCGTCGTTCGATTTCCGAGAGCGTGTGTCCGTCCCGATAGTGCAGCCTTCTTACTTTTCC
>DPSD01000078.1:0-251 GCA_003538495.1 Accumulibacter sp. | reverse complement strand
AGTGCAGCCTTCTTACTTTTCCCAGCAGGTTCATGGTGATCATCTCCTTCGAGTCCCCGTTCCATCACGGAACGGGCGAGGTTAATCACCCTGGGTATTTTTCACCGCGCACAACCCCCATAATCTGGGTAATTTTCAACGCGTATCAACAGCTGGGAAGGTGGTAAGCCGTTTCGAAGCTGGATGTTCTGCAGGTTTTCATTGACGTGCTCATCTACCAACAGCTTCAGCGCATTGCCGATACCACCGCT
>DPSD01000295.1 GCA_003538495.1 Accumulibacter sp. | reverse complement strand
AACTCGGCGGCATGCTGAACATGACCGCCTTTGCCGTCGGCCAGTTGAAAGGCGACGACATCAGCTACGGCAGCGTCCGTGCCGAGCGCATCATTGGCCGCCTGCCGCTTGGTCTGCGCGGCGACCTGCGTCTGGGGGTGGCCCTGGAAGCGGCCAAGGTCGGCAGGCCCTTCACCGAGACCACCCTGAAAGGCTGGATCCCGGATGCCGCGATCTACCTCGGTGGTGAGACGCCACTGGGCCCGGTCTACCTGGGCTACGGTTACTCGAACGCCGGCTCGACCGGTGGCTATTCGAATTTCTACCTGTTCCTCGGAACACCCTGAGCGGTCAGGCGCAAGTCGAATGCACGAACCGCCGGCCAGCGCTGTCACTTTGCTCCCGATCCGGCGCCTGTTCGCCCGCCGCAGCTTGCGCCGCGCGGGGGGGGCGGCCAGGGCTGCAAAGACGCTACCACCCGGACACGAAGAAACCAGGCTGGTCGCGGCGAGGGAGTTCGCAGACGCAGACGCTGGTTGCGCCTTGCGGCGACGAGAGGCCGCGCGCCCGGCAAGCCCAGGGCCAAGCAGCGCCAGGGCACCCGCCACCGGAACATTACCCGTGGAATTGTCACCGAAGACCACGTCGTCCAGGATCGCCCCAACATTGTCGCCGCCAACATCTTCAAAGCCAGCCGGGCGCTGAACGCACTACCCGGATCGAAACCCAGGCTCACTTGCGAAAAAATGGTGCCACAGGAGTTCTGAAACTGTTGGTGGAGGCGATCAGTGCGTTGGTGCTGGCGTCACCAAAGCCAAAGACGATCTCATCCGCGCTGCCGCCACGCGGATTTCCGGACCCCTCTGCGCCAGGCAGGCAGCTAAATCCCAGGCAACAGGGTGAAGGTGGCTATGCTGGTGATCGCGCCGCATTGCCCGTCGAACCATCCGAATCCGCATCGAAATCGTCCGCGAACAGAACCGCGGACCGAGCCCGAAGCCGGCCATGACGAAGAGGACGTGCATCACGTTTGTTGATCGACATCTGAATCTTCTTGGAAGACAAATGAGCAGCTGGTGACCCGAAATGATCGAAGAAGAATCCAGACCATCAAGGCATCCTGGCAATAAATCAGAGCGTCGAACGGCCGCCGAAGGGGACAACGCGGGGCGCATGTAGAGAAACTCGACACCGCGTATCGGCCACGTTGCTCATCCCGTCGGCGAGGATCCGCCCGATGACGCCAAGAACGACCAGGACGAGTACCATGGCAGCCGGCCGTGACGGACGGCTAACAGCACCGGAGCGCCGACATCCGGATGCGAGAACGGCGATCAACGGTGGCGGCGCCGGTCCTCCTGCAGACAACCGCGTCACTTTAACAGGCAAGGAGCACGACGATGGAGCAGCAGGGGATATCGAAGGTGGCCAGGATCGCCGGCTCGCTGGCTCTGGCGACCGCACTCGCCGCGCCGGCAATCGCCGAAATGAGCGCCGAGGAACTGGCCAAGCTGGCCCAGAACCCGGTCGGCAACCTGGTCAGCGTGCCCTTCCAGAACAACACCAACTTCAATGTTGGACCGCGCGACGGAACGCAGAACATCCTCAACATCCAGCCGGTGATCCCGATCGGGGTCAACAGCGAATGGAACGTCATCACCCGGACGATCATGCCGGTGATCTCACAGCCGGCCTTTGCGCCGGGCGGCGACCGGATCAACGGCATCGGCGACATCCAGCTGACGGCCTTCCTGTCGCCGGCCGTGCCCAGCGGTGCCATCTGGGGTGCCGGGGCGATCGTGCAAATGCCGACCAACAGCAACGACGCGCTCGGCAACGATCGCTGGGGGCTGGGACCGTCGTTCGTGCTGCTCAACCTCAAGAAGGGTGATCCGTGGGTGTATGGCTTCCTGGTGAACAACGTCTGGTCGGTCGGCTCGGGCAGTGACGCCAGCTACAACAACTTCCTGCTCCAGCCCTTCGTCAACTACAACTTCGAAGGCGGCTTCTATCTGACCTCGGCGCCAATCGTCACCGCCGACTGGAAAGCCGACAGCGGCCAGCGCTGGACGGTGCCCCTCGGCGGCGGCGTCGGCAAGATCTTCCACTTCGGCAAGCTGCCGGTGAATACCCAGCTCAGTGCCTACTACAACGTCGCCCATCCGGACAACGCCGCCAACTGGCAGCTACGCTTGCAGGTGCAGTTGATGTTTCCCAAGTAGTCGCCAGAGACCGCCCCTGTACGTACCTAGGAGCCGGCCTCGTGCCTGCCCTTGCTGGCTCCCTCGCGGCCAGCGAACCCGCCCTTACCGCCCTTCCAGTTCCGCCACCAGCCGTTTCACGCTCTGGTCATCGGGCAGGATCTCGGCCGCTTTCCTGGCGTAGCGCAGGGCCGCGCGCTGGTCGCCTGCCTCGCGACTGATCGAGATCAGCGCACTGAGGATGTCGAGGTCGTTGGGGTGACGCTGGTTGGCGCTGCGCAGCAGCGCCAGGGCTGCACTGCGCCGCCCTGCGGAGTGCACCGCAATCGCTTCCACGTAGGCATAGCGCGCGTTGTCCGGCGCCAGCCGGGCGGCTTCGACGAATTCCTTCAGTGCCGCGGCACCCTCTCCCTTGCGGGTCAGCAGCAGACCCAGCGCGTGATGCAGATCGGCGTTGCGCGGCAGCACCGCAAGGCCCTGGTGCAAGGCCTTTTCAGCCTCGGGCTCACGCCCCTGCTGTCGCCAGGCGTCGGCCAGATGGACATAAGCGCCGACAAACTGCGGGTCGAGCATGATCGCCCGCGTAAAGGCGGCGACCGCTTCGTCGGCGCGCCCCTGGCGCAAGCGCAGGTTGCCGAGGTTGACGTTGGCCGATGGCCAGTCGGCCTCCTGTTCCAGAGACGCGACGTATTCCTGCAAGGCCGCGTCGCGCGCCGCGCGACGACCCGCCGGGATTTGGCCATCGGGTACGTCGGCGAGGACCCTGGCGGCTTCGATGCGTACCCCGCGAACGGGGTCGGAGAGCAGGGCCGAGGCACTCAGCACCCGGTTCAGCGGGTCGACCGGCGCGATCATCCCCAGCGCCGCGATGCGCACCGATGGGTCGGGGTCCTGCAACAGCGCCCGCGCGGCCGTCAGTGTGCCGGGGCTGGCGTAGGGCTGCGCCAGCGTCGCCGCGGTTGCCCTGACGATCGCCGGGACAGCCGGGCTGCTGGCCAGTTCGAGCAGGCCAGGCAGGGCGCGTATCCCCTGCGTTTCGCCGGCGTGCAGGGTCGTGCCGTATTGCGGTCGATCGCGCCACGCCTGGCCGTACCACTTGTCCATCGCTCTCGCCGCCCACTCGGGCTTCCTGTCGGCATGGCACTGCGTGCAGGCATTCGGGCTGCCCAGCGAAGTCGACAGGTCGGGACGCGGAATGCGCAGGCTGTGATCCTGGCGGGGGTGAATGACCATGTAATTCTGCGTCGGCATGTGGCAGGTCACGCACTGCGCGCCCTTGCCGCCGTCTTGGTGCCGGTGATGTTTGGCTGCATCGAATTCGGCGGCCGCATGGCAACGGGTGCACAGCGCATTGCCTTCGGCGCGCAGCTTCTGCGAGTGCGGTTCGTGACAATCCATGCAGGTCACGCCATGCTGATACATCCTGCTTTGCAGGAACGAGCCCCAGACATAGACCTCTTCGCGCTGCTGTCCATCGGCGTGGTAGTTCGGTGCGGTGAGCATTGCCAGGCGGTGGCTGTCTTCGAGCGGCGCGCCCGCCTTGCGGCCTTCGCTGAGCGTCGACCGACGCGCATGGCAGGCGGCGCAGCTGTTCATTCCGGCAGGGTCGGCGAGGTGGTCGCGCACGGCAAACCGGTCACCGTCGGCAGGAAACGTCCAGGCCTCGCGCCAGCGGCTGTTCAGCGACGGCAAGCCCTTGTCATCGCCTGCGGGATAGGGCGGCCGGGCCAGGCGGGCCCAGTCCACGTGCCTCGAAGCGGGGCCGTGGCACGATTCGCAGGCGACGTTGATCTCGCTGTAAGTGGTCCGGTAGCTGTCGCTGGCCGCGTCGTAACCCTTCCGCAGGTTGGTCGAGTGACACTCGGCGCACTGCAGCGCCCAGTTCTGATAGATCCCGGTCCAGTGCAGCGGATCCTGGTGGTCGATCTTCTGTTCGGGATAGAGGTGGAACCAGCGCTGCCCGCCCTCTCCTTTCGGCCGCGCATCCCAGGCGATCGGCAGGACCTGATAACGCCCACCAGGGAAAGCGATCAGATACTGCTGCAGCGGATAGACTCCGAAGGTGTAGCTGATCGGGTAGTCGACCAGCTTGCCGTCCGGGCCGTCGGTACGCACCATGAACTTGCCGTCGGCGCTCTTGAAGAACGACGACTCGACGCCATGGTAGCTGAACCTGGTGTCGGCGAAGTCGCCGAGAACCGTAGAGGCGGTCGCCTCCTGCATCGCCAACTGATGATGCGAACCCGACCAGGCCTTGAATTCACTGTCGTGACAGGTCTTGCAGGCGCTGGCGCCGACGTAGCTGGCGGACACGCCGGGGGGCGCTGCCACGGCCGCCGCGCCGGTGGCCGGCGCTGGCGCCCTGGCCGACGTTACCCAGACGACCATCCCGGCAATCAGCAGCGCCAGCGCCAGGCCACCGAACAACCAGGGATTGCGCCGCGGCGTCCGAGCGGCGGGCGCAGCGGCGGGCGCGGGGAGTGGCAGGGCGGCGACTGGCCGGCGGGTGCCCTTGCTGGAAGATCGTCTGGTCATCTGGTATTGCGAAGTGTCCGACTTGATAGCCCGGCGAATGAATGTCCGAACTCCGAACCGTCCCTTTCCCGAGGGCAAGGGCTGGCGGGAACGGCAGCTCGGGTCCCCCCGGGGGACTACCGACTACCGCGGGCTGGCCATTGGCGGCGGCGGCGGAACGGCCGGCGGTGGTAATGCCCGCTGCGGCAGCAGGCCAAGCAGGCAGCGAACACCCGGTGAATCAGGTGTCGCCCCGTAGGCGCCTTCGAGGCTGCCGAGATACGCTGTCTGACTGGTTTCGAGATTGAAGAAGCGCGAGGTCACGTCCAGGAAATAGGGGTCCTGCAACAAATCGGAGTTGATTTCCACTCGCCCGATACGCTGGTACTGGCACCGGTTCTGGAGCTGGTTGAGGTAGGCTTCGTAGGGTGCATCGGGGCGGAAGGCATCAGGAGCGCAGCCGCCGAGAGCGACGACCAGGAGCGCAGGGGCAAGCGCCGAGCGACACACGGAAGCAAACGCATGACCTGGTGCATTGATCCGGAGGAGCGGCGAATCGGGCAGATCTTCGCGGCTGTTCGGCACGCTGTCCGTAGACAAGATACGCATCGGGGACTTCTCGGGAGAGCAGGTATCGGGCTCGCATCGAGCCCGATACGCGAGGTGGGGAGCGCCTGGCGGCTAGCGGGCAACGACGCGTGCGTCCTCGCCGCTGCCTTCGATATACACGCGCTGCCCCTGGCGCAGGCCGGCGTCAAAGGGCTGCGTCACCGAAACGAGTACGCCGCTGCCAGTGCGAACGATGATCTGCTGGCCCGGAACCGGCTTTTCGTACTTCTTCTGGACTTCGTTGCCGGCAATTGCACCGCCGACGGTCCCCAGGACCATCGCCACATCGCGGCCGGTCCCCGCACCAATCAGGCTGCCGATTCCGAGGCCGGCAAGGCCGCCGACCACGGCGCCCACACCACGGTGCTGATTGCTTGGCAACTCGACGGCGGTGATCTGTTCGATGACGCCGCTGCGGACCTCCATTTGCCCTGCCTGTTGTCCGGGTGTTGCGCAGGCAGCAAGCGCCAGAGCCAACACCAGGGCCGAAAGGTAAGCCGAAATTTTCTGGAACATGAAACACTCCTTGACAGGTCTTGCGTGACGGCCACCAGTCCTTCAACAGCCGCCACGGTGTTGGAAAAGCCAGAGCCATCGGCAGCCTGGCGACAGACAGAACGGCGCAGCGCTCGATCACGAATGACGCCGGCGTCGTCGGCAGGCCCAGCAGCAGGTCAGGTCCCCGAAGTGCTCGCCCTTGCCAACCGACCACCGGTCAACGCCAGCGCATCATTCTACTGCAGGTCCCTGCCCTTGGGCGCCAGATTGCGCGCCGCGCGCGCTGACCTGCGTCAGTCGGGCGATAGCGCTGGCGCAGCGGTAGTCTCTTCCGGCGACAGCGCGGCGTCTGGTTTGACAGCGCCAGGCGAGAGCACCGGCGGCCCCTGGTCCTCCTCCGGCGACAGCGCGCGGTCGGGCCGGATCGCGTACGGCGACAGCGCCGGTGGCGGGTGCATCTGTTCCGGCGACAGCGCCCGGTCGGGCTTGACGGCGTCAGGCGAAAGCACCGGGTCCGGCTTGATGCTGTCGTCCTGCGCGCCGGCACCGCCGCAGGCCAGGGCAACAGCGAGCAAGCCGTAGAGCGCGGTGCGCGCAGCAAACTGTCGGTACGTTTTCATTGGTGATGTTCCTCGTTCGATGGCTACGGAAGAAGAAAACGGCCAAGTGGCACCGGGTACTCTGCCTGGGCCACACGTCCCCGCAAATCGGGCAGTGCTCACTTTCCGGCGTCGTCGGCCGGCTCGGCCACTGCCGGCGCCGCGTACCACTGGCCTCTTTCGACCAGCTTGGGATGTGACGGGTCGGCCTCGTAATTCGGCGTCATGATCTGGACGCCATACTCGTTGAAAACGTCCAGGATGTTGCGTTGCAGGCTCGCATTCAGGCGCGACATGGCTCTGGCATCGTCGCAATAGGCGTTGATCTCATAGACCACGCAGAAATCGCCGAGCCCCTGGTACAGCACGAATGGCGGCGGGTCGGCGAGCAGCCCCGGGGTGCGTGCGACGGCGATCAGCAACATCGCCTCCACCTGCCGCCAGGGTGTCTCGTAGCCTATTCCCACGGTGCTGTGCAGGATCAGCCCGTGCTCGGCGGCCAACGCGCTGTAGTTGACCACGTGCCCGTTGAGGATCTGCGAGTTGGCAATCGTCACCTCCTCGTTTTTCAAGGTGCGCAGATGCGTTACCTGGGCGTGCAGCTCGGTTACGTCGCCGGTGACGTCGCCGATCATCACCCGGTCGCCGATCTTGAAGGCACGCCGGTAGGTGATCATCAAACCGGCGATGAGGTTGGCAATCGCCGACGATGAGCCGAGCGAAACGACCACCCCGACCAGCAGTGAAATGCCCTTGAACGCCTCCGAGTCCGACCCCGGAATGTAGGGATAGGCAATGATCACCGCGAAGGTCAGCAGCACGAAGCGGACGATCTTGTACGTTGGCCAGGCCCAGTCGATTTCGAAGTTTTCCAGGGTTACCGAACCCCGCGCGACCGCATCGAAAAACAGCCGGATCAAACGCAGGACGAAGCGGACGACGAGCGCCAGGACGACCAGGAAAACCAGGTCGGGAAAGTAGGCGACCAGCGCGCCACCCATGCTTTTCAGCGGGCGGAGGACGACCCTGGTCAGTTCCCCGGCCAGCCCGCGCGTCCATGGAAACCCGTTGAGGACGAAATCCAGGCAGGCCAGGGCGGCCATCACGATCGCCAGAAAGCGTAGTGCCGACACAGCGGCACCGAGCGCATACCAGATCCGCTCGGCACGCAGAATCTCGAAGGACTGAATTCCCAGGCTGCCGATCCGATTGCGGAACCGCTCCTCGAGCACCGAGTTGAGCCGACGCGTCAGCCAGATCACTAGTGCTATCCAGAGCGCCAGCGCCACTGCGGCCCCGGCAGCCCAGACGGCATGCTTCTTCAGCACCTCGGGACTGCGCTCGCGCCGGAAGTCCTCGATCGCCACCCGGATCCGCTCGCTGTTGGCGTGCGCGAGGTCGGCTCTCTCGACGTCCTCAATGCGCGCGTCCGCGTCGAAGAGCATCATTACCCGTCGGTCCCCGACCATGATCGCCGAATGGCCATCGCCCTCGACCACCCGCACCGACCCGGCAGCGACGGTCGGGTCGCTCGCCAGCCGCTCAAGCCGGTCGGCGATGGCATCGGCGCGCGTTTGCGCCGGGAAGCTGGTCACGCCGCGGACGCGAAAGAGGATGCGGCCGTCGACTTCAACCGGCGCGGTGACGATTTCAGCATCGGGATGAAAGTCGCCAAACGGCGTTCCCGGGCCCTCCGCCGCAGCGACCGCAAGACCCGCTGTTGCCGTCAGCACCACCGACAGCAACAACCCTCGAAAGCGGCTGCCAAGCATTTCCACATTAGCCTCCGGTCGCCGCTGTCGCCACCGGTCGATACGGTTCCAGAAACTCCACGGCGCCGTTGAAAATCAGACCCATCCCCATCGCCGCGACGAAGAATCCGACGATCCGGGTCGCGGCATCGATTCCCTGATGGCCGATCTTGGCCAGAATCGGCTTGGCGTAAATCAGCGACACATAGACGGTCAGCATGCACGCGACGATCGCCGCGCTGGCTGCGGCGAAATGCATCAGTTCCGCCGCCGACTGCTTGATCGTAGACGGCATGCTGATCAGGGTGGCGATGGCGCCAGGGCCAAACATGATCGGCATCGCCAGTGGCACGAAGGCGACGTTGGTGTCACCGGCCTCCGGGCGTGGAATCAGCCCGCCCGATGGCGGTGGCGCAAACAGCTCGAAACCGACGCGGGTGAGAATCACCCCGCCGACCACCCGTACCATGCTCAGCGGCACTTCGAAGACGCGCAGCAGCAAGGTCCCGAAAAGCAGGAAAAAGAAACACAGCAGCATCGCGTACAGGCAGGCCCGACGCGCCACCTCGCGCTGCCCGCTCTCCGGCTTGCTGCCTACCAGACCGAGATACACCGGTATGGCTTCGAGTGGATTGATGATTGCGACCAGCGTCGTGAACAGGCTGATGAACAGGGTGATCGTCGGCTCCATGCGCAGCTCCATGGTCGGGGAAGAAGTTGACTCGGCGGCGGCGTTGAACAACTTCGCCAAGCACGGCAAAGCAACAGCCGCCGCGAGGCTATCACGAATCATTCGCCTGTCAATAGAGGCAAGACGAGTTGCGCGGGCAGACAAGCGAAGCCTCCAGAGCGCATCGGATCGATCGCCAAGCCAGCCTCGGAAAATACCGCCCGTGCCGCGCTCGGTGACGCTCGACGCGATCCTCGTCGAGC
>DPSD01000479.1 GCA_003538495.1 Accumulibacter sp. | reverse complement strand
CGTGATACACGGCAAAATCGCTATGCTGTCCACTGGTCGTTCCCGAGCCAACATGATGGGCCACCGATGCGGATACATAAAGGCAGCGGTATCCGGCCAGTCGTAAACGGAAACCGAGGTCCAGATCTTCCAGGTAGCAAAAGTAGTCCTCATCGAAACCACCGGCCTCAACCAATATGCGCCGCTGATACAGCGCCGCTGCCGCACAGGGCGAGAATTCCTCCCGTACCTGCTCGGAAACAGACGCGACGGGTGCTCCATGTCCCCGCCGCCAGACCAGGCCACTGACGTGATAGGCATCACCTGCCCCATCCAGCACGGCCGGGTCAGCGGCAGAGACCAGCTTGCTGGCGAATACCTCAAAGGCGGGATAGTCGCGCGTTGCCGACAGTAATGCTTCCAGCCAGCGCGGCTCGACGAATGCATCCGGATTGAGCAAAGCGATCCATTCAGACTCGGCTGCGGCCTCTTCGATCGCCAGATTGTTCCCGCGCGCAAAGCCGAGGTTTCGATCCTGCGCCAGCAAACGCACCGAGGGAAATCTGCGTACGAGGTCGAGCGAACCGTCGGAACTCGCGTTATCCACAACAATGATCTCATGCGGTGCCACCGTTTGAGCCAGCAGCGCCGATAGACAACGGTCAAGGAATCGTTCGCCGTTCCAGTTGACAATGATCACCGTCACCTTCGGCCATTTCTCATTCAGCAGATCACTCAATGTGTTCCTTACAATAGATGAAACTTTGGGGGAGTCGTGTGCCTCTGTGGCCGCATGTTAACGCAGAGGCACGATCCTGGACATTCTCGAGGCCATCGTCAATGGGAAGCATCACATCAGCAGCTTCGGGAAGTACAATCGTCCCTGTCTGATCCAGCCATTGCGCTGGTATCCATCGCTCTTCTGATCGCTGCCGGCAGGCCGGTGCAAGGTGACTGCCAGATGAACTGGAACCCCGAGCAATACCTGAAATTCGCTGACGCCAGGCAAAGACCCGCGCTGGATCTCCTGGCCCGGCTGGACGGCAGGTCGGCAAGCCGCATCGTCGATCTCGGCTGTGGGGCCGGCAACATCACGCAGTTATTGGCCGAACGTTGGCCGGGCGCGCAGATCATTGGCATCGACAGCGATTCAGCGATGCTTGCCAAAGCCGCTGCCAGGGTGCCGACGATCGACTGGCGCTTGGCGGAAATCGCTCACTGGCAGGCAGAGGCTCCGCCCGACCTGATCTTCTCGAACGCAGTACTGCACTGGCTGGACAATCACCCGCGTCTGCTGCCGCAGTTGCTCGTTCAACTCGCTGCCGGTGGCGTGCTGGCGGTTCAGATGCCGGCCAACTTCACTGCACCGTCCCATCGAATCCTGCGCGAACTGGCCGCCGAGGCCGACTGGCACGAGGCGCTCGGCGGTGTCCGCATGGGGAGCATCTGCTCGGCTGCCGAATACTGGCGGCTGTTGATGCTGCATTGTCGACACCTGGAACTCTGGGAGACCACGTACTGGCAACTGCTCAGCGGCGACGATGCCGTTTTCGAGTGGATGAAGGGAACCACATTGCTGCCTTACCTGGCGTGCCTCGGCACGGTATCCGCCGGGCACTTTCTGACGGTCTATCGAGAGCGGCTGCGCCGTGCCTATCCGCGGCAGCCTGACGGACACACGCTTTTCCCGTTCAAGCGCATTTTCTTCGTGGCACAGCGCTGAGCAGCGATGTCGGCGCTGGATGATTCGCTGCTGGCCGGCCTGGCCGTGGCTGCCCTGTTTGCCGGCTTCATCGATGCAGTGGTCGGAGGCGGTGGTCTGATCCAGATTCCGGCCTTGTTCAACGCGCTGCCGCAGGAAATTCCGGCGACCCTTTTCGGGACCAACAAGTTTTCGAGCGTTTTCGGCACCAGCAATGCGGCCTGGCGCTACGCCCGGCGTGTCGAGATGCCCTGGCGAACGACACTGCCGGCAGCACTGGCGGCGTTTGCCTGTTCCTATGCCGGTGCGATGGTCGTCGCCTGGCTACCAACGGCGATGCTGCGGCCGCTGATCCTGGTGTTGCTAGTAGGCGCTGCGGCTTACACCTTCAGTCGTCGAGACTTCGGGGCGATTCATCAGCCCCGGCACGAAGGTCGGCAGGAGTTCGCCTATGCCTTGATTCTGGGAGGTGCGATCGGCTTTTACGATGGTTTTTTCGGACCCGGAACCGGCAGTTTCCTGATCTTTCTGTTTGTCCGCTTTTTCGGATTTGATTTCCTGCATGCTTCGGCCGCCTCGAAAGTGGTCAATGTCGCCACCAACATCGCCGCGCTGGGCTTTTTCATTCCGCACGGTCACTTCCTGCCCTTGCTCGCATTGCTGATGGCCGGCTGCAACGTGCTCGGTTCACTTCTTGGCACGCATCTTGCGATCCGCCATGGCAGTGGCTTCGTCAGGAAGGGGTTTTTGTGTGTGGTCAGCGTCTTTATTATCAAGTTCGCGCACGATACCTTCGTTTAGACTTGTCTCATAATTCCTGCGGCGGCACAATGGTCGTTCGCTGCAAGTCGGTAGGCGGCGTCATCACACCGAACAATCGTGCTGGGGGAGACCATGAGAAATAAAACATCAATTGCCAGGCTTGTCGCTCTTCTGGGAGCGGCATTTGTTACCTGTGTCCATGCCGAGGTCAACGTCGGCGTGACGCTTTCCGCAACCGGGCCGGCAGCATCGCTGGGGATTCCCGAGAAGAACACCGTGGCCTTGTTGCCCACAAGCATCGCCGGTCAGAAGGTCAACTACCTCATCCTCGACGATGCTTCCGATACCACCACTGCGGTCAAGAACACCCGCAAGCTGCTGGCCGAAAACAAGGTCGACGTCCTCATCGGTTCGACGATTACTCCCAACTCGCTGGCGATGATCGACGTGGCCGCAGAAGCCGAGACGCCAATGATCGCCATGGCCGCTTCGGCACGCATCATCGAGCCGATGGACGGCAAACGTTACTGGGTGTTCAAGACGCCACAGAATGACGCGCAGATGGCGACGGCCATCGTCGAACACATGCTCAACAACAACGTCCGGACGGTCGCTTACATTGGCTTTGCCGACGCCTATGGCGAAGGCTGGTGGAACGAGTTCTCGAAGATTGCCGAGGCGCGCAAGATCCAGATCGTCGCCAACGAACGCTTCAATCGCTCCGACACCTCGGTGACCGGTCAGGTTCTGAAGGTGCTCGCAGCCAGGCCGGATGCGGTGCTGATCGGCGGCGCCGGCACGCCGGCGGCTTTGCCACAAAAGTCGCTCAAGGAAAAAGGCTACAAGGGAATCATGTATCAGACGCACGGAGTGGCCAACACCGACTTCCTGCGGGTGTGCGGCA
>DPSD01000484.1 GCA_003538495.1 Accumulibacter sp. | reverse complement strand
CGATGATCCGTTCCTTGACCTTCTCCAATCCCCAGTGGTCAGTGTCGAGAATCTTTCCGGCTGCCGCCAGATCCTTGCTGGTTCGCGTCCGCCGACGCCAGGGGAGGCCAATCAGCGTTTCAATGAAATTGCGCACCACCGTCGCTTCGGCCGACATCGGCGACATCAGCTTAAGCTTGCGAAGCTCGGATTGTGCCTTGGCAAGCCCTTCCTTGCCCATCCCCGCGGCCGCGACCTTCCGGTCGAGGTCCTCCATGTCAGCGCCGTCTTCACCCTCACCGAGTTCCTTCTGGATCGCTTTGACCTGCTCGTTGAGGTAATACTCGCGCTGACTCTTTTCCATCTGGCGCTTGACGCGACCGCGGATACGTTTCTCGACCTGCAGGATATCGATCTCGGCTTCGAGTTGCGTCAACAGCCGCTCGATACGCGCGCGGATGTCGAACATCTCGAGCACTTCCTGCTTCTGTTCGAGCTTCAGCGGCAGGTGCGCAGCAATGGTATCGGCCAGCCGTCCGGCCTCTTCGATGCCCGCGATCGAGGTCAGAATCTCCGGCGGAATCTTCTTGTTGAGCTTGACGTACTGGTCGAACTGCGCGATCACCGCGCGCCGCAAAGCCTCCACCTCATGGTTCGGGTCATCGTCGGCGACGACGGGGCGAGCCCGCGCAAAGAACATGTCGTCGCGGGATTCGATAGTCTCCAGACGCGCGCGCTGCGCACCTTCGACGAGCACCTTGACGGTGCCATCGGGAAGCTTCAGCATCTGCAGAATGTTGGCCACACAGCCGATATCGTACAAATCATCGGCTTCGGGCTCATCCTTGACGGCCGACTTCTGGGCGACAAGCAGGATGCTCTTGCCCGCCTCCATCGCCACTTCAAGGGCCTTGATCGATTTCGGCCGTCCGACAAACAGTGGAATTACCATGTGTGGAAAAACCACCACGTCGCGCAGGGGCAGCAGCGGCAGTTCGACTGGCTCGGTAGCCAGCTTGGGGGTTGCAGACATTTGTGCCCTTTAGGTTGAGGTCCATGCCCTCAAATGGTGGCACGAACCCGTATTTCAAGCCGCAGGCCGCGGCCAGCACATCAGTTGCCGCCAGAAACCTTGGCTTGCCCTGCGTAGATCAGGATGGGCTGCGCATCGCCAAGGATCGTGTTCTCGTCGATGACGACTTCTGAGACATTGTCCATTCCCGGGAGTTCGTACATGGTGTCCAGCAAGACCGACTCCAGAATCGACCGCAGGCCGCGTGCGCCGGTCTTCCGCTCGAGCGCTCTCTTGGCAATCGCCGTCATCGCCGCCGGGCGTATTTCGAGCGCCACACCTTCCATCGCGAACAGCTTCTGGTACTGCTTTACCAGCGCATTCTTGGGCTCAACGAGAATTTCCACCAACGCCGCAGCCGACAGTTCCTCAAGCGTGGCAAGTACTGGCAGTCGCCCGATCAACTCGGGGATCAGGCCGAACTTGATCAGGTCCTCGGGCTCGACGCTACGCAGCACCTCGCCGATCGCCTTCTTGTTGTCCTTGCTCTTGACTTCGGCACCAAAGCCGATCCCGCCGCGCTCCGAGCGCGCGCGAATGACCTTTTCGAGACCATCGAAGGCGCCACCACAAACGAACAGGATGTTGGTCGTATCGACCTGGACGAAGTCCTGGTTCGGGTGTTTGCGCCCACCCTGCGGCGGCACCGAAGCGACCGTTCCTTCGATCAGCTTGAGCAGCGCCTGTTGCACGCCCTCGCCCGACACATCGCGGGTGATCGACGGGTTGTCGGACTTCCGCGAGATCTTGTCGATCTCGTCGATATAAACGATCCCGCGCTGCGCTTTCTCGGTATCGTAGTCAGCCTTCTGCAGCAACTTCTGAATGATATTCTCGACGTCCTCGCCGACGTAACCAGCTTCGGTCAGAGTCGTCGCGTCGGCCATCACGAAGGGCACATCGAGCATCCGGGCAAGCGTTTGCGCCAACAGCGTCTTGCCCGATCCGGTCGGGCCGATCAACAGGATGTTGCTCTTGGCCAGTTCGACGTCGTCGCCCGACTTGCCGTGATGACGCAGTCGCTTGTAATGATTGTAGACCGCCACCGACAGAATCCGCTTGGCCTGATCCTGACCAATCACGTACTGATCAAGGAGCGCAGCGATTTCCTTGGGGGTTGGCAGGTCCCCATCGGCACCCTTGCCGCCCTGGTCGCCGGCGATTTCATCGCGGACGATATCGTTGCAGAGTTCGATGCACTCGTCGCAGATGAACACCGACGGCCCGGCAATCAGTTTCTTCACCTCATGCTGGCTCTTGCCGCAGAACGAGCAGTAGAGCAGCTTCTCGCTGCCACTTTTCTTTTCCGTCATCTCGACCTACCTCACTGTCAATCCGTATGGAGACGATCGGGATGCGACGTCAAGCCGCGTCCCGATTGGCCAACACCTTGTCGATCAGACCATACTCGACCGCTTCCTGGGCCGACAGGAAATTGTCGCGGTCGGTGTCGCGTTCAATTCGCTCGATCGCCTGTCCGGTGTGATGCGCCATCAACTCGTTGAGCTTGGCGCGCAACGACAGGATTTCCTTGGCATGTATCGCGATGTCCGAAGCCTGCCCCTGGAAGCCACCCATCGGCTGGTGAATCATCACCCGCGAATTAGGCAGGGCGAAACGTTTGCCACGCGCGCCGGCAGTGAGCAGAAAAGCGCCCATCGAGCAGGCCTGCCCCATGCACAGGGTCGACACTTCGGGCTTGATGAACTGCATGGTGT
>DPSD01000703.1 GCA_003538495.1 Accumulibacter sp. | reverse complement strand
CTGACCAGGTTCACCATCCTGCAATGCGGGGAGACCCGCCACGCGGCATGCTATCACATCAACCGCCGCCGCGTCGGAAATGACGCTGGAAGTCGTTCATGAAGGCCGCGTGCTGTTCGGCGCTGCCACCGGAAAAGGCGACGGTGACCTGCAGACGCGCCAGCGCCAGCGCTCCCATCTGCAGCATCGGCAAGGGCTGGCAACGGATTTCGACGCCGCGCCCGGCCTGCTGCAGCTGCCAGCCATCGGCCAGCGGCGTCACTACCCAGCCGGCCAGCAGCGGTTGCAACTGGCGGACGAACTCGGGCAGCGCCAGGGTCATCGCGAACTGCGGCAAAGGGTGCCCTCAGCCGCCGGCGATTGGTGGCCAGATGGCCAGCACGTCGCCGGGCTGCAGAAGCTGCGCGTGGCGCTGCTGCGGTGCGATGAACTGGCCGTTGAGCAGAACCAGATGCACCAGCTTTGGCGGCAGCCCCCGGGCGGCGATCAGCGAGGCGACGGTGCTCTGCTCGGGGACTTCCAGCGCCAGGACGTTGCTCCGGCGCGCTTCCGCCGGCAGGTAGTCGGTCAGGAAGGCGTACAGCTTGAGGGTGATCTGCATCACGCCGCGGCCAGCCCCCTGGCGAGATAGGCTTCGCTGAGCAGCGTCGGGTTGGCGAGTAGGCGTGCTTTCCATTCGCCGAGGCGGACGCGACCCTGGATCAGGCCGCGCAGGACGCCGAGGTGCTCGGTGTGGCCGATGCTGTTGGCGCCGACCAGCTGCTCGCCGTCGAAGATCAGCCGCAGGTAGCGGTAGCGGGCTTCGTCGAGCAAGTGCGCGGTTTCGCAGCCGGCCGCGTCGTGCCACTGACCGAACGACGCCGAGATCAGCCCGAGCGTGTCGAGGACGTTGAACACGAAGGTTCCCGGCAAGGTCGCTGGCTGACCGGCCATGTTCAGCGCCGCGACGCGGGCCTGCTCGACGGCGTCGGGCTGGATGGCGTTGACCACCCGCCGACCGGTGCCGAACTCGATCGCTTCGGCGACATCGCCGGCGGCGAAGATGCCGGCGACGCTGGTCTGCATCGCGGCGTCGACCAGGACCCCGGTATCGACCACGACGCCACTTCCGGCGAGGAAGTCGATATTCGGTTTGACGCCGGTGGCGTTGATCAGCGCGTCGACTTCCAGCGCTTCGCCGTCGTCGAGGCTGACCAGCAAGGCGTCTCCGGCCTGAACTATGGCCACTACCCGGCGACCGGTACGGACGCGTACGCCCTTGCCTTCGCACCAGCGGCGGATCATCCCGCCGGCGACCTCGTCCATCATTCGCGGCACCATCCGGTCGCCCATTTCGACGACGCTCAGCTGCCGGCCGTGCGCGGCCAGCGATTCCAGGATGATGCAGCCGATGAAACCGGCGCCCATCTGCAGAACGCGTGCGCCGGGGGCAATGCTGGCGGCGATGGCGCGTGCGTCGGCGAGCGTCCAGCACGACAGGACCCGCGGCAGGTCGATGCCGGGAATCGGCGGCCGAACGGGATGCGAGCCGGTGGCGACCAGAAGGCGGTCCCAGGCGAGAACGCTGCCGTCGGCCAGGGCGAGCGTGCGCCGCCCGCTGTCAATCGCCGTCACCCGGCCGTGTAGCAGAGTGATCCGCAGACGCGCGAAATGGCCGTCGTCCTTGCGCAGATACGTTCCCGCCTCGCCGATCTTGCCGGTCAGCAGGTAGGGAATCGCCATCCGCGAGTACGGCGGCTCGGCTTCGTCACCGATCAGCGTGATCTCGGCTTGCGGGTCGGCGCGGCGCAAGGTCTCGGCGGCAACGACCCCGGCCGGGCCGTTGCCGATGATGACGTGCCTGAGCACCTCAGAGGCCCAGGCGCGAGCGCGTCGCTACCGTCGGAACGCCGTCCGGCGTCCAGCCACGCAGGCTGTAGTACTCGGGGAGCATCTTGCCGAGTTCGGCGACCATTCCTTTCGAGCCGCCGGTCTTGCACGGCTCGTTGAGCAGCCGCGGCGGCAGCGTGTCGTCCTTGCCGGTGATCCCGGCGGCCAGGTTGAAGTCGCGTTCGAGGTTCCAGATCCGCTCGCCCATCTGCAGCAGTGCTTCCTGCGACCAGTCGCCCTGGCAGGCAGCCTGGATCTGCGGCTGGATGTCGTTCATGGTCCACGCGAAGGTGGTGAACACGCACAGGCCGCTGGAGTCGACGACCGCGGTAGCGTCCTGGAAAGCCTTCAGCATCTCCGGCTTGCCGGCGGTTTCCCTGGGGTCGGTCTTGACCGGGATGCCGAAAACCTCGCTGGAAACCATGTAACCGCGCAAATGGCAGGCACCGCGGTTCGACGTGGCATAGGCCAGCGCCATCCCCTGCAGCGCGCGGCCGTCGTAGGCGGGGAACTCCTGACCCTTGACGCTCATCGACAATTCGGGCCGGCCGTATTTGGCGCACAGACGTTTCGATCCCAGGCCGATGATTTTGCCGAAGCCTTCGCCGTGCGCGGTCATTTCGGCCAGTCGGCACAGCGCTTCGGCGGAACCGAAAGGCGCTTCGAGGCCGATTTCTTCCTTGCTCAGGACGCCCAACTCGTAAAGCTCCATCACCGCGCCGACGGTCGCCCCGAACGAGATCGGGTCCATCCCGTCTTCGTTGCACAGCAGGTTGGCGAACTGCAGCGCTTCGAGGTCGTCGACACCGTTGGCGTTGCCCAGCGCCCACGCCGCTTCGTATTCGAGGCCGCCGTTGGCGCCCCAGTATTCGGGCCGCGTTTCGACCGAAAAATGCGTTTCGTCGATGCGCGAAATCCGCCCGCAGGCGATGGTGCAGCCAAAGCACGCCTGATTGGCGACGAGGTGCGTCTTGCCGTCGGTGGCGCGCTTTTCGTGCATCGCTTCGGCCGAGATCTTGCGCGCGCCTTCGAACTCGACGTCGCGGTGGTTGCGCGTCGGCGACGCGCCCATTTCGTTGATCACGTTCATCAGCACCTGCGTGCCGTAGGTCGGCAAGCCCTGGCCGGTCACCGCGTTCTCGGCGAGCACCTTCTTGCCGGCGCTGACGGCGGCCATGAAAGCCTTGGGGTCGGCGATGTTGCCGACGCCGCGGGTGCCGCGAACGGCAATCGCCTTGAGGTTCTTTGAACCCATCACGGCGCCGACCCCGGAACGGCCAGCGGCGCGATGCAGGTCGTTGACGATCGCCGCGAAGAGGACCTGGTTTTCTCCTGCACGACCGATGCTCGAAACGCGCAGCAGCGGATCCTGATGGCGCTTCTTGAGGATCGCCTCGGTGGCCCAGACCGTCTGGCCCCACAGGTCACCGGCAGGAAGCAGCGTCGCGCGCTCGTTCTCGACGTGCAGATAGACCGCCTCGGGCGACTTGCCCTCGACGATGATCATGTCCCAACCCGCCGATTTCAACTCGGCGCCGAAGAAGCCGCCCGAGTTCGAGCAGGCAATGACCCCGGTCAGGGGTCCCTTGGTGACCACCGAATAGCGCCCGCCGGTCGACGCCATGGTGCCGGTCAGCGGTCCGGTGGCATAGATGATCTTGTTCTCGGGGGCGAGCGGGTCGACCGTTGGATCGATTTCGCTGACCAGATACCTGCTGGCCAGACCGCGTTGCCCGAGATACTGCGTTGCCCATTCCATGTTCAGCGCTTCGCTGACGCAAGTCCCCTGGGTCAGGTTGACGCGAAGAATCTTGCGAGTCCAAGCCATGATCGTCTCTCCTCAAACCCGTGCCGCGTTGTCGGTTTTCTGCGCCCACTGACGCATCCGCTCAAGGCCCGTCCAGTCCGCGTCGATGTAGGTGATGGCGCTGGTCGGGCAAGCCGAGGCACACGCCGGATCGCCGCCGCAGAGGTCGCACTTCTGGACCTTGCCGGTATCGTGACTGTAGTTGACCGTCCCGAACGGGCAGGCAATCGTACATACCTTGCAGCCGACGCAGACCGCATCGACGACGACCTTGGCGCCGGTTGCGGCGTCGATCCTGATCGCATCGACCGGGCAGGCGTTCAGGCACCAGGCTTCGGCGCACTGGGTGCAGGTATAGGGAACCTTGCGTCCCTCGTGGTGGAAGTCGAAAACCTTGATCAGCGATCGCGACGGGTTGAATAACCCGGTGTGCTCGTACGAGCAGGCCATTTCACACTGCAAGCAGCCGGTGCACTTGCCCGGATCGATGTGCAAAGACTTCTGCATGACGTCTCCTCCGTTCTCTGATCGATGATCCTGTTGAATGACGCCGCAAGGCCCGCCGCGACGGATAGATCACTATAGGCAATAGCAGGCGCCTGTTAAAGTTGCGCTGCAGCAATCCGCGGCCGGCGCCGTTGCCGGCGATGCCAGATGGGCGGCGTTGGACGGCGTTGGCCGGGACCGGGAGCGGTGACCGGAAATGCCTTAGAATCCGCTCTTTCGGAGCCGGCGGCTGCAGCGTTGCCCTGCTTGCCTGGCCGGGGATCGGTCCGCTCAGGACGCCGGCAGAGGCGGAGCGGCCACTGTCAGCCGGTGCCGCAGACCGCAACTGTCGAGCGAAAATAGTGAAAACCACCCGCATCTGCCTCGTGCGTCACGGCGAAACGTCGTGGAACGCCGAAAAGCGTATCCAGGGAAACATCAACGTCGGTCTGAACACGGCCGGCCAGGCACAAGCCGAAGCCGCGGCCGCGTGGTTGGCCGGGAATTCGACGATGGCCGCGCTGTATAGCAGCGACCTGCTGCGCGCCCGGCAGACTGCCGAGCGCGTCGGCCGCGCGCTGCATCTGGCGCCGATCCTGCGACCGGAATTTCGCGAGCGGCGCTACGGCCTTTTCGAAGGGCTGACCTACGACCAGTCGCGGACCAGATACCCGGACGTCTACGCGTTGTTCGAAGGGCGCGAGCCGGATTTCGTCATTCCCTACGGTGGCGAGAGCCTGCGACAGCTTCACCAGCGAGTCTGCGCCGGCCTGCAGCGGATTGTCGAGGATCATCGCGGCCAGAGCGTGGTCGTGGTGACGCACGGCGGCGTCCTCGATATCGTCA
>DPSD01000707.1 GCA_003538495.1 Accumulibacter sp. | reverse complement strand
CAGGCTCAGCCCAACCTACGGCGCGGATGCAGGAAGAGGCGAAGGAAGCGGCGGCATCGGTGCGTGGCGAAATCGATGCGGCTCTGGAGCGGATCGCTGCGGTGATCTGCGATACCGGAGATGGTCGGGATTATGAAAAATGGCGACAAACTTCCTTTCTTCGTGGCTGAATGCCGATGTGTTTGTCAAGGCATCGGCAAGTCCGGGAATTGGAGTAGCATTGATCAATGGAATTCTGTATTGTCTTCAAGGTGAAACTGAAGATAAAGGAATGGCTATGAGGTTTGTGGTTTGCCTGTCTCGCGAAGGATTTGGCGAGTTCTCGACGGATGATCTGACGCTCGGGCGGCTCTATGAAGTGCTTGCCCCGGCGGACAGCCACAGCATGCTGCGGATCATTGACGATTCCGGCGAGGACTTTCTTTACCCGGCTTCTCTTTTCGAGGCTGTGGAGGTGCAAGAGCAAACGGCCACCCGGCTGCACGAATTGCTGGCAGCGTAACGCAAGAATCAGGAAAACCGTCCGCTGAGGCACCGTAGTTGTTGCAACAGATCAGGAATATTGGGAGGCCGCACTGCATCGCTACGTCGGTCGCCTAGGCTGGGCAACGGTGGCGTTGATGTTGATCGGCTTCCTGGCTTATCGCCAGCCTGATGCCAGCCTGATGCCAGCCTGAGCCAGGAGCGCAAGTGTCGAATCGGAGCCACTGAATCATGCACGGAGTCTTTGGTGAATTTGCTCTTCTGTTACGGATGTCCGCCGCCGCGGGCACCGTGTCGTTGTGGCTTCGCCAGCCGGTGCTGATCGCCCACATCGTCATTGGCTTCCTCATCATCCTGGCGATGGGCAAGGGTCGGGTGGAGGCCGTCGTCGAAGAATTGCTGCTCGGTAGCGTGACCAAGCATGTGCTGGCGGAATCGCAGTGCGATGTGCTGGTCATTTGCCACCCGCGCGAGGCGTCTGACCAATCGCCATGAGCGATCTGGCACTCATCCTGGGGGCCGTGCTGTTGGCGGCGGCGGGCGGCGAGGCGTTCCTCAAGTCCATCCTCGGCGCGGCACGCCATCTGCGCGTACCGAAGGTGGTGGTGGCCACCACACTGGCGGCGTTCGCCACCTCCAGCCCGGAACTCACCGTGTCTACCGTCGCCGCGCTCGCTGGCCAGCCAGAGATCGGGTTGGGCGATGCGCTGGGCAGCAACGTCGTCAATATCGCGCTGATTTTCGGTCTCGCCTTGCTGTATGGTGGCGTGCAGACCTCGCGGCAGGATTTCGGCCGCGATTTCTATCTTGCCCTCGCCGTCCCGGCGCTGAGCTTCTTCCTGATTTTCGACGGACGGATCGAAGGTGCCGAGGCATTGCTGCTGTTGGCGGTATTCTTCGCCTGGCTGGTGTGGAGCGTGCGCCATGCCCTGCGCCAGCGAGCAGTGGCGGTAGACGTTGAGGCCACCGAACTGTCAGCCGGTAAGAGCCTGCTGCTCGGTGTGCTCGGTCTCGGCGCGCTAATCGCTGCCGGTCGCCTGTTTGTCAGCGGGGCAACGGGCATCGCGGCCGCCTTCGCTGTCGACACTTACGTGATCGGGGCGATCGTGGTCGCAATCGGCACATCTCTGCCAGAACTGGTGACGGTGATCCTGTCTCGCCTGCGCGGTCACGACGATGTCGGCGTCGGCACGTTGATCGGCAGCAACCTGTTCAACGGTCTGGCCATCGTTGGCGTAGCCGGCACGATACATCCGATCGTCGCGCCAATGAGCGAGGTGGCGCTGACGCTCGCCTGCGGCATCGTCGCGCTGCTTCTGCTGCTGCCCAACCGCAGCGGCCTGATCGTGCGCGGTCGCGGTTTCCTGTTGCTGATGCTCTACGTCGGCTTTGTCTGGGCAACGCTCACTTCCTGATCTCACTCAATATGTCTCTTGATCCTGATACTGCCTGGCATGCGCGCTCCACTGCCGAAGTCCTTCACCAGATCGGGTCAGACCCCTCTCGTGGTCTGACCGCAGAAGTTGCGCAGCAACGCCTTGCCAGCCACGGCCCCAACCGGCTCGCCGAAAAACCGGCCCGGCCTGCCTGGCGCAAGTTCCTTGACCAGTTCAGGAGCCTGCTGATCCTGATCCTGCTCGGTGCCGCAGTCCTGGCCGGCGCCATCGGCGACCTCAAGGACGCGATCGTGATCGCCGTGGTGGTGGTGCTCAACGCGACGCTGGGCTTCTTTCAGGAGCATCGTGCCGAAGCGGCGCTGGCGGCGCTGAAGAACATGCTCGCGCCGACGGCGCGCGTGCGACGCGACGGCGAGGTTCGCCTGATCGAGGCGGCCGATCTGGTGCCGGGCGACATTCTGCTGCTTGAGGCCGGCGACCGCATTCCTGCCGACGCGCGCGTGCTGTCGGCGCACAGCGCTGAGGTGGCGGAGGCGGCCTTGACCGGCGAATCGCAGGCGGTCGCCAAGTTGCCCGACGCTGTTGATCAAAGGTCGGTGCTGGCGGAACGACACAACATGGTGTTCATGAACACCGTGGTGACGCGCGGCCGCCTCGAAGCCGTCGTCACCGCCACCGGCATGGGCACCGAAATGGGCCGTCTTGCCGGGCTGCTCGCCGCCACCGCCGAGGGCGAGACGCCGCTGCAGCAGCAGCTTGACAGCCTGGGCAAACGCCTCGCACTGATCGCCAGCGCCGTCGTGGCTCTGATGTTTGTCTTCGGCCTGCTGCGCGGCGACCCGCTGCTACAGACGGCGATGACCGCCATCGCACTGGCCGTCGCGGCGATTCCCGAAGGCCTGCCGGCAGTAGTGACCGTCACCCTCGCGCTCGGCATGCACCGCATGGCCAAGCGCAACGCCATCGTCAAGAAACTCGCTGCCGTCGAGACGCTGGGCTGCACCACGGTGATCTGTTCCGACAAGACCGGTACCTTGACGCTCAACCAGATGACGGCGCGGGCGGTCTATTTCAACGGTCAACGCCATGCCGTCACTGGCGAGGGCTATGGCAGCAACGGCTGTATCGCGGATGCGGGCGATGTTCGTCACATCCTGTTGCCGGCGGCGCTGTGCGTCGATGCCCGGATCAAGGATGAGCAACTGATCGGCGACCCGACCGAAGGCGCATTGCTGGCGCTCGCCGCCAAGACCGGGCTCGACGCCGAGGAGGCGGTCGAACACCTGCCGCGCATCGCCGAGATTCCCTTCGATTCAGCCAGCAAGTTCATGGCCACCTTCCACCATGAAGGCGACCAGGTACGGTTGTGCGTCAAAGGTGCCCCGGATGTCCTGCTGGCATTATCCATCGGCTATTTGCATCACGACGTGGTGATGCCACTGGATGACACAATTCGCGACCGCTTCATCGCCGAGAACGAGGCACTGGCCGAGCAGGCGCTGCGCGTGCTGGCGCTGGCTGGGCGGGTGATTCCGGCCGAGCAGTTCGATCCCGCTGGCGACCTGCTGCCCTGGGTGCGCGAGCTGACGCTGCACGCCCTGGTCGGCATCATCGACCCGCCGCGTGCCGAGGCACGTGTGGCGATCGCCACCTGCCGCGACGCCGGCATCGAGGTCAAGATGATTACCGGCGATCATCGCGTCACCGCTGCGGCCATCGCGCGCGAACTCGGCCTCTCCGGCGAGGCGCACGAGGGGCGCGAACTCGATGGCCTGAGTCAGGACGAAATCGCCGCGCTGGTCGAGAAGAGCGCCGTGTTCGCGCGCGTCGCGCCCGAGCACAAGATGCGCATCGTCGAGGCATTGCAGGCCAAGGGGCATGTCGTGGCGATGACCGGTGATGGCGTGAACGATGCGCCAGCGCTCAAGACCGCCGACATCGGTGTGGCAATGGGCATCACCGGCACCGAGGTCACCAAGGAGGCGAGCACGCTCGTCCTCACCGACGACAACTTCGCCTCCATCGTCCATGCAGTCGAGGAAGGGCGGACCATCTACGACAACATCGTCAAGTTCGTGCGCTTCCAGCTCTCGACCAATATCGGCGCCATCCTCACCGTGCTCGGCGCACCCTTCCTCGGCTTCGCCACACCGTTCACGGCGATCCAGATCCTCTGGGTGAACATCATCATGGACGGTCCGCCGGCGATGACGCTGGGCGTTGAACCCGCCCGTCCCGGAATCATGCGCGAGCGCCCGCGCAGCAAGGAGGCGGTAATCCTCTCGACGCCGCGCCTGTGGCGCATCGGGCTCTATGGCGCAACGATGGCGGTGGGCACCCTGGGTGCTTACGCCTGGGCGACGCAGTCCGGCGATGTTGCCAAGGCGATGACTTTGGCCTTCACCACTTTTGTGCTGTTCCAGTTTTTCAACATCTTCAACGCCCGCGCCGAACACGGGAGCGCTTTCAACGCGCAGTTTTTCAACAACGGCAAGCTGTGGCTGGCCCTCTTCGCCGTCGTCGTCCTGCAGATCGTCGCCGTGCATTGGCGCCCGGCGCAGGCCATCTTCGACACCGTCGATCTGACGCTGACCGAGTGGGCGGTGGCGGTGGCCGTCGCCTCGTCCACGCTATTCCTCGAAGAGGCGCGCAAGCTGCTCTTGCGGCTGTGCAAACGTATCCTCACCGGATAGGAACCTGTCTGACACTACAAGGAGTATCGATGGGGATTCTCGACTGGCTCTTCAGCGGCAACGACGAGGCGACCGGTTCCACGGTCGACCCCGCGGTCATCGAGCAGCGCATCGAGCAGCTCATTCGCATCATCGATCCGCGCCTGAAATTCGTCGCCGGCTACCGCGGCAAGCTCCGGCCGGCGGTGGAGCAGGCGGTGCTCTACTGCCGCGAGATCGAGGCAGGGATTCCACCCGCCATCGAAGCAAGCGCCAAGGTCTGGTCGGAGGACCCGAGCTTGCGCGCCCTTTTCGCCAGCGCGCGTGACATCCCGAGGGTCTTCAGCCGCAGCCAGGCGATTCAGGATTTCTTCGAGAACACGCCCGATGCGGCGCACGTGTGGGCCACATTGCGCTTCGTCTGCCGTGAGGCGACAGGCTTCGGCGTGGCGGCTGACGGTGGTGTGGTACAGAACGACGTGCTGCGGACCTGCGTTTCTTTTACCGAGAAGAAGCCGGTCTTGCCAAGCGGCTGCGAGCACGATGCGCGCATCGAAATCCGGCGCCGTGCCTTCAAATTCCTGCTCACGGAAGCGCTGCAACAGATCACATCGCTGGATATGCAGCGCAAGGATCTCAGGGAGCAGCGCTCGATGTTGCAGACGCGGCTGATGATCTTGAAGGGCCAGCGTGTCGGGCT
>DPSD01000497.1 GCA_003538495.1 Accumulibacter sp. | reverse complement strand
TCACGCACTATGTACCTTCCGGGTAGTTGCTTCACTCATCGCTTCTCGCTCCTATGATAGAGCACAGCTTAAACCACTGTCTGATTTCCAGGGACCACTATAGCTTCGCCAGGCTGCAAAAAGCCGCAGCCTGCCCTTGACCCAGCTCCGAGGCTTCTCTTCCCCACGCGTCAAGCGTATCCATTTCCCTCAAAACAATCTCCCTCGGAGCGCGTCACCGCGCCGTCGCGACGCAGCCAAACCTCGTTCGATCACTGCCTGCATCGCGCGGATTGCCGACTCCTGCGCATCTCCGGGATCCGTTTCAGTGAGCGAAAAATGGTCAGGCTTCCTGAGCGGCGAAGGAGGGGTCACGACGTTGGCATTCATCCGATTGCCCTGTCTGGCGCTCCTACCACGACGGCTGTCTGCGGTGATCAAACTCGCCCTGAAAACAGACGCAGTCAAGTGGTGGCAAGGGTCAGCGTGTCCGCGGCGAGTCACGCCGCCCAGCAAATTGCCTTAGCCCGTTGCTTCCTTTATCCTTCGTTCCTCTTCACCTTGGCCCCGACCTCAAAGCATGAGCATAGCACTCAAGACCCCGCAGGAAATCGACAAGATGCGCGTCGCCGGCCGCCTGACGGCCGAGGTGCTCGACTACATCACGCCGCTGGTGAGATCGGGAATCACCACCGGCGAGCTGGATCGACTCTGTCACGACTATATCGTCGATGTCCAGGGCGGCATTCCCGCGCCGCTCAACTACGCTCCGCCAGGCTACCAGCCTTATCCGAAATCGATCTGCACTTCGGTGAACCACCAAGTCTGCCACGGTGTTCCGGGCGACCGGCAGCTGAGAAATGGTGACATCGTCAATATTGACGTCACGGTGATCAAGGACGCGTATCACGGCGACAGCAGCCGCATGTTCCAGGTCGGCGAAACATCAGTTCAGGCACGAAGGCTCTGCGAACTCACCTTCGAATGCCTTTGGCTGGGCATTGTGCGGGTAAAGGCCGGCGCACATCTCGGCGACATTGGTCATGCCATTCAGCAACAAGCAGAGCGAGCTGGCTGTTCGGTCGTGCGCGAGTTCTGCGGTCACGGCATCGGCGCCAAATTCCATGAAGAGCCGCAGGTGCTTCATTATGGCCGCCCCCACACCGGTATCCGGCTCGAAGCGGGGATGGTTTTTACCATCGAGCCAATGATCAACGCCGGCAAGGCCCCCATCAGGACGATGGCTGATGGCTGGACGATCGTAACCAAGGATCACAGCCTCTCCGCACAGTGGGAGCACACCATTTTGGTCACCGAGACCGGCTACGAAGTGCTCACCCTGTCCGAGGGTACACGGCGGCCACCGGACTCGATCGGGTCGTAGCCGATGGACGCCGAAACCGTCGATCTTCAGACGCTGGTGGCACGCTACCGGTCACACCTGCAGCTGGGGCAGACGACAATCCGCGAGCGCTATCTTGCCGACGGTGACGCGCCGCGCCTCCTGCGCGAGCGTTGCGGCCTGATTGACGAGGTCCTTTGTGACCTATGGCAGGCGCTACACTTGCCAGCGTCGCTGGCCCTGCTGGCAGTCGGCGGCTACGGGCGCGGCGAACTCTACCCAGCCTCCGACGTCGATCTCCTGCTCCTGCTACCGGAGCCGCCGGGCGAAGCACTGATTCCGCAACTGGAGCGGGCGGTGACCCTTTGCTACGATATTGGTCTGGAGGTCGCCCCCAGCGTACGCACCGTGGGAGAGTGCGCCGCCGCCGCCGGCGACCTCACGATCCAGACTGCATTGCTCGAGGCTCGCCTGCTGGTCGGCAGCGAGGAGCTTTTCGACGAGTTCTCGGCAGAACTGGAAAAAGTTCTTGATCCCCATGCGTTCTTCGAAGCCAAGCGAAGCGAGCAAGACGAACGCCACCTGCGCTACGACGATACGCCCTACAGCCTGGAACCCAATTGCAAGGAAAGCCCGGGCGGCTTGCGCGATCTACAGACCATTCTGTGGATTGCCAGCGCAGCAGGCTACGGTCGCACCTGGGACGATCTGGCGCAATACGGCTTCCTGACCCACGAAGAGCAAGAGCAACTGAAGCGCAGCATCGGCTTCCTGCAGCAGCTGCGGACCCGTCTCCACATTCATGCCGGCCGCCGTGAAGACCGCCTCCTTTTCGACTACCAGACTGCGCTGGCCGAGCAGCTGGGCTACCAGGCGACCGAGACCCGCCGAGCCAGCGAACGGCTGATGCAGAAGTATTACCGCACGGCCAAGGAAATCACCCAGATCAACACCATCCTGCTCCTGAATATCGGTGCCGCCATATCTCCTCTGCCGGAGCAATCGCCACAGCCGATCAATGAGCGTTTCCAGAATGCCCACGACTTGCTCGATCTGCTTGACGATGAGATCTTCCAACGGGATCCGGGCGTCATTCTCGAAGCCTTCCTGCTGATGCAGAAGCATCCTGCGCTGCAGGGTATGACCGCACGCACCCTGCGCGCGCTGTGGCACGCCCGCACGCTGATAGACGACGCTTTCCGCCGCGACCCCGGCAACCGCGCGCGCTTCATCGAGATTCTCCAGCAGCCGCACGGCGTGCTGCATGCGATGCGGCGAATGAACCAGTTCGGAATTCTAGGCCGCTATCTGCCCAAGTTCGGCAAGATCGTCGGCCAGATGCAGCACGACCTGTTCCACGTTTATACGGTCGACCAGCACATCCTGCGGGTTCTGCGCAACCTGCGCCGCTTTCTCGCCGACGAGTTTACGCACGAGTATCCATTGTGCAGCGAGTTGATCGGTGATTTTTCTCGTCCATGGGTGCTCTACGTCGCAGCTCTTTTCCACGACATTGCCAAGGGACGCGGTGGTGATCATTCGCGACTGGGCGCCATCGATGCCGCCGAGTTTTGCGCCGAGCACGGCCTCGACGCCGACGATAGTAAACTGATTGTCTGGCTGGTGCAGCAGCATCTTCTGATGTCTACCGTGGCCCAGAAGCAGGACATCGCCGACCCCGACGTGATGGGAGCATTTGCCGCGATGGTCAAGGACGAACGTCAGCTGACCGCGCTTTATCTGTTCACCGTCGCCGACATACGGGGGACCAGTCCGAAAGTCTGGAATAGCTGGAAGGGACAGTTGCTCGAACAGCTCTTCAGGAGCACCTGCCGGACGCTGCTGGCCGGCGGTCAAGTGCCGGTCAGACAAGGACTGATCGAGGATCGCCGGCGTGAGGCCTTGCGCCTCCTACGCTATTTCGCGCTGCCCGACGCTGTGCATGAGCGCCTGTGGAAACAGCTCGACACCGTGTACTTCCTCCGCCATTCTGCGGAGGAGATCGCCTGGCACACCCGTGCGCTGCACTATCGGACAATTGTCGAACAACCGGTGGTCAAAGCGCGCATCAACCCGCAGGGTGACGGGCTTGAAGTGATGATCTACACGCTCGATCAGCACGATTTGTTCGCGCGCCTGGTCGGCTTTTTCGGCCGCGCCGGCTACACCATCGTCGATGCCAAGATCCACACGACCCGCCATGGCTACGCGCTGGACAGCTTCATGCTGCTCGACCTCAGCGATCGTGGCAGCGACCGGGCGATGATCAACTACATCGAGCACGAACTGACGGTACGCCTGACTTGCCAGAGCCCGCCAGAGGCGCCAGGCAGCGGACGGATCTCGCGGCAAGTAAAACACTTCCCGATTCAGGCGCTGGTTACCATCGAGCCCGACGAAAAAGGCTCGCGCTACGTGCTTTCGGTAAGCGCCGCCGACCGCCCGGGCCTGCTCTACACCATAGCCATGACATTGGCCGCACATGGTGCTAATCTACACACAGCGAAGATCTCCACTCTCGGCGAACGCGTCGAGGATACTTTCCTGATCAGTGGCGGCGACTTGGGCAGGACCTCCAGCCGCATAAAGCTGGAATCCGAGTTGCTGGAGCGTTTGAAACTCTGATGGCGCGCTCCTTCGGCGCAGCGCTAACGCGTACACGCCCGAAGCGTTTCGTTGTGCCCCCGGGAGCGTATGAGCCGTCTTGGTATCGGTCCACGAAGACTGTCGGTTTTTTTTACACCCAGGCACTTCGTGGCTCCTTGGAGGTCGCGGCGCACAACGCCATCTAGATGATTTATAGGTCTATTTTCATGTATTTCCACTACGGGCATGAACTTTGCTTACGGTTTAGTGAAGAGTAGTTTGGTGATGGCAAGTGCACGACCGCGGTTCCGGTGGACCAGCTTCCTTGGCAACAACGTGACGTAATCGACAGTTGATCCTCGTCGCGAGAGCGAAAATGGAATCTGTGGGACTTGACGCACACCTGTACCGCGCACAGAAAACTTTTGGGAGTTGCTTCGATGAAATCTACAGAACCGCTTGACCGCACGGGAACATCGGTGGACTTGTCGTCTGCGACCGGTGAAGCAGCCAACCTTGGCAATACGTCGGCTCCGGACAACAAGCGGCGCCGTCTGGTCCGCGGTGCGGTGGCGATGGCGCCACTGGTGCTGACCTTGCGCAGTGGGGCGCTGGCGGCAGCGTCCTGCACGGGGGCGAAGTTCGTCGGGACCACCGCGGCCAATGGCGCGCTGCGCCAAGCTCCCCCCACTCTCACCGAGGCCGATACGTGCTTCGCCAGTCCGAGCATCTGCCCGGGATACCCGGTTTTCGGCCCCACCAAGGTCACTTCCGTAGGCGCCAACCTCGGGCCCGTCAGTAACGTCAATGGCGCCATCAGTTGTGGCAATCAGTCCGGTGTCACCGTTGCCATTCTCAGCTCCGCGGCCGCTACTTCCTTGATGGGCCACACTCCTTGAGCGGTAGATCCTGATTGTTTCGCAATCGACTGAAGTCGGCTTCAAGACCTTCTGCGCAGCAACATCCCCTCCGATAGGGTAGAAACCGATGGTCTTGATGGCTGCCAGTCGCGGTCTGGTTTGGCAGGACTGGGACGATGTCTACATCGTCTATCAGCCTTCATCTGCCGAAACCCACGTCTTCAACGAAACTACCGCAGCAATCCTGAGATCTCTGGAAGCCGAACCGCTAGCGGCGGACGGTGTAAAGCGCGAGACTGAGGCTGCCCTTGGTGTCGCGCAGGGTGGGCTGGCTACCGACGATTTCGTGTTCGCCACGCGCCGGCTGGAGGAACTGGGACTGATCGAGTATCTGGACGAAGCGATTGGCGGGCAATGATCGTCGGTGACTTGAGTCACCGGGAGTTTGGGGAACAGCTGGCGGGCGATGGCCTGGCACTCCAGTTCGGCCCTTTCAACCTCAGGATCCGCTCCAACCTCGGCTCTTTTGCGTCGCTCGCGCATCAGCTTTACGAGCCGTACCCTTTGCCGGAGGCGGCGGCGATCTGCGACTTTCACGTTCACATCAGCGCTCCTCGCGGACTGCGCCGATGGCTGCGACGACAGGCGTGTTTTGGCGTCGATGGACAATCCCCCTTCGCGCCCTATGCCGTCGAACACGCCTTTCCCGCCCTTGAGTGGGGAATCAACTGGTGCGTGGCGACGCGTGCGCATCATCTGCTGCTGCTGCATTCGGCAGGCGTCGAGCGCAACGGCCAGGCGATCCTTTTTCCGGCCTCGCCCGGCGACGGCAAGTCGACGCTCTGTGCCGCGCTGATCCATTCCGGATGGCGCCTCCTCTCCGACGAATTCGGCCTGGTGCGGCCGGAGGATGGCCTGCTGCTCCCCGTGCCGCGCTTGATCCCGCTGAAGAACGAGTCGATCGAGCTGATCAGGAACTTTCGGCCGGAGGCGATCATTGGCCCGTCTTTCCTGGCGACCCGCAAGGGGACGGTGGCCCATGTGCGTCCGCCGCTGGACAGCATCAAACGCGCACAGGAACCCGCTCGCCCACGCTGGTTCATCTTCCCCCGCTGGGTCGCCGATGCACCGCTCACTCTCGAACCAATGCCGAAAAGCCAGGCATTTCTGATGGTTGCCACCAACGCTTTCAACTACGAGGTCCTCGATGAGGCCGCATTCAGGCTGGTCACCGACATGATTCGCTCCTGCGATTCATACTCGCTGATCTACTCCGATCTCGACGAGGCGGTTAGCGCCATCGACCAACTTTCCCGCACCGGCGATGGCTTCTAGGGCGACCAGCGAAACCAGACGGGCGCAGCGGCTCCTGCTCGAGGCGCTGCAAGCGCCCGAACGACTGCCCGCGCTGCCGCCCGCCGACTGGGAGCTGCTGTTACGCGTGGCGCGACGCGCCCGGGTGCTGGGGAGGCTGGAGTCCGACCTGGGCCGGGCGGATCTGCTCGGCAGCATCCCGCCGCGCGCCGCTGATCATCTAAGGGCGGCCCGCAACGTCATCGGACATCGAAAAACCCTGATTTCCTGGGAAGTAAACCGCCTGCTTTGGGCGCTCAAGGGCATCGATGTGCCGCTTATCCTGCTCAAGGGCGCCGGCTATCTCCTCGCAGAACTGCCGCCGGCGCGCGGCCGGATCTTCGCCGATGTCGATCTGCTGGTGCCGGAAGAGCGGATCGGGGAAATCGAGGAAAGACTCGTCGAACGCGGCTGGTTCAAGACCCAGATCGACCCTTACGACGACCGGTACTACCGCGTCTGGATGCACGAGATTCCACCGCTCCGTCACCAGGAACGAGGCACGGAGATCGACATCCACCATCGGCTGCTGCCGAAAACCAGCCATCTACAATCCAACCCCGCACCGCTGTTCACGGCTGCCAGAGCGCTCGCAGACCCGCGCCTACGCGTTCTGGCACCCGCCGACATGGTTCTGCACGCACTGGTGCACCTGTTTCTCGAGGGTGATCCTGACGAGGGTCTGCGCCTGCGCGATCTGGTCGATGTTCATGATCTGCTGCGACACCATGGGCAGGATCCTGGCTTCTGGGCGGGTCTCGGGCCACGGGCACGCCGCTTGGGTTTCGAGCGTCCGCTGTTCTACGGATTGCATCATGCGCAACGACTTTTCGGCACACCGATTCCCCCGGATGTGTTGCGCGGGCTGGAAGACGCAGCGCCCGCCTGGCCGATCCGCCGGCTAATGGATCGTCTGATTCACCTCGCGCTGCTGCCTGGACACCCCGATCACCCTTCCCGCCTGGCGGTTCTGGCCCGCTGGCTGATTTACGTGCGCGCCCATTGGTTGCGGATGCCGCCGGGCCTGCTCATCAAGCACCTGTCGCACAAGGCCTGGCTGCGGTTTCGCGGATTCAGGAAGCGGGTCGACCTGGCCCAACTCGACCTCAAACAGCAGTAACCGGCAAGAGTCGGCAAGGTCAGGGGAGCGTTCGCAATCCAGCGACAATCTGGAACAAATCCCGGGCATCAAGTTACCTGATTAGCGCTGTGCTTCAGCCACCGGAGCCAGACCTTGGGGCGCTTGCCAGTGGTGGCG
>DPSD01000020.1:3231-5554 GCA_003538495.1 Accumulibacter sp. | reverse complement strand
CACGCATGATCTCGTAGGTTTCACGGTGTTTGAGCACCCCATCCTGATGGATTCCGGATTCGTGCGCGAAGGCGTTGGCACCAACCACTGCCTTGTTGGGTTGGACGGGGTAGCCCGTAATCTGCGAAACCAGCTTGGAAGCAGGAACAATTTGCGTCGTATCGATGCGCGTCTCGACCGGGAATAGATCGCTGCGGGTTCTTACCGCCATGACCACCTCTTCGAGCGAGGCGTTCCCTGCCCGTTCGCCAAGGCCGTTGATCGTGCATTCGACCTGGCGGGCGCCGGCCAGCACCGCTGACAGCGAATTGGCGACGGCCATCCCCAGGTCATTATGGCAGTGGGTTGACCAAACCACCCGGTCAGCCCCGGGTACCCGCTCGATCAGCGTCCGCATCAGTTCGCCCCACACCGACGGGACGCTGTAGCCAACCGTATCGGGAACGTTGATCGTCCGCGCGCCAGCCTTGATCACTTCCGCAAAGACAAGGCAAAGGAAATCGACGTCGGAACGTACCGCGTCCTCAGCCGAGAACTCGACATCATCGGTATACTCGCGCGCCCAGCGTACTGCCCGCACCGCTGATTCGACCACCTGATCAGGCGTCATCCGCAGCTTCTTCTCCATGTGAATCGGGCTGGTGGCGATGAAGGTATGAACCCGGCCACGCGCTGCCGGCCCGATGGCTTCGCCGGCACGACGAATATCATTCTCGTTGGACCGGGCAAGCGAACACACCGTAGACTCTCGGATGACGCTGGCTATCGATTTGATGGCGTCGAAATCGCCCGGAGACGCGGCGGCAAAGCCGGCTTCGATGACGTCGACCCGCATCCGCTCAAGCTGACGTGCGACTCGCAGCTTTTCGTCCTTGGTCATCGAAGCGCCTGGACTCTGTTCGCCGTCGCGCAGGGTGGTATCGAAGATTACCAGATGATCTTTCATGTCCTGATTCCGGAGGTGGGGCGGTAGCTAGCCGGCAAAGCAACCCATGCTGGCCGGGCAAGCGACCTAGACTGCAGAGGTCTGGGGGTATTCTTTCTAGCGCGCGAGGCGCAGCAACAACCGTTCACGGAGCAGGGCCAAGCAGACGGAACATATCAACCGGCCGATCCTGACGACTATACGAGCGGCTTCGAATCGCCATGTCAATGAACTCTGCAGGCCGCTTCGCCAAGCGCCCTACTCCACCGGCGACGGCGGCGGTGGCGTCGTCTTGCGCCGGATTCGGCGAATCAACGCCAGCACGTAACCTGATAGCGCGTAGGCGACGAACAGGCCGAACAGGGCAAGCGGCGTGTCGTAGGCGAGCACGGCAAACGCCAGGGCAATGGCTACCACGAAAATGAAAGGGACGCTGCGCCGCAGGTTGACGTCCTTGAAACTGTAGAACTGGATATTGGTCACCATCGAAATCCCGGCAAAGATCACCAGCGCGCAGGCAAACCAGCGCACATGCCCGGCCGCGACGTCCTTGTCGATCATCACCCACAGGAAACCGGCCACCAGCGCCGCCGCCGCCGGGCTCGGCAGACCCTGGAAGTAACGCTTGTCGATGACTTCCAACGTAGTATTGAAGCGAGCCAGGCGCAGCGCCGCCCCGGCGCAATAGATGAAGGCGGCAATCCAGCCGAGCCGCCCCATGTTCTTCAGTGCCCATGCGTAGGTCACCAGCGCTGGCGCGACACCAAAGGAGACCATGTCCGAGAGCGAATCGTACTCGGCGCCGAAGGCGCTTTGCGTGCGGGTCATCCTGGCCACGCGCCCATCGAGGCCATCGAGCACCATCGCCACGAAGATCGCCACGGCAGCCTGTTCGAAGCTGCCCGTCATCGCCTTGACGATGGCGAAGAAACCGCAGAACAGCGCTGCCGTGGTGAACAGGTTGGGCAGCAGGTAGATGCCGCGGCGCCGCAACTCCGGGTTGAAAAGGGTCTTGCGAGGCTTGATTTCGGGCATTGCGCTGTGGTCTGAAAGCGGCCGCTGCGGAGAGGAAGCTGCTGCCGCCTCCCGCAACAAGTCACGGAATCCTTCAGTTCCTGGTCTGATCAACCAGTCTGTTCTTCTTGATCCAGGGCATCATGTCACGCAGCTTGGCGCCGACAATCTCGACCTCGTGCTGGGCCATCAGGCGGCGACGCGCGGTCATCTGCGGATAGTTGGTCCGCCCTTCGAGGATGAACATCTTCGCGTAGTCGCCGCTCTGAATTCGCTTGAGAGCCGCGCGCATGGCGGCACGTGAGCTCTCGTTGATCACTTCGGGGCCGGTCACATACTCGCCATACTCGGCGTTGTTCGAGATCGAGTAGTTCATGTTGGCGA
>DPSD01000020.1:0-3197 GCA_003538495.1 Accumulibacter sp. | reverse complement strand
TCCAGGGCATCATGTCGCGCAGTTTGGCACCAACGGTCTCGATCTCATGCTGCGCCATCAGACGGCGACGCGCAGTCATTGCCGGGTAGTTGGTTCGCCCTTCGAGGATGAACATCTTCGCGTAATCACCGTTCTGAATCCTTTTGAGCGCCGCACGCATGGCGGCACGCGAGCTCTCGTTGATCACTTCCGGCCCGGTCACGTACTCGCCATATTCAGCATTGTTCGAAATCGAGTAGTTCATGTTGGCGATGCCGCCTTCGTACATCAGGTCGACGATCAACTTGAGCTCATGGAGACACTCGAAATACGCCATCTCCGGCGCGTACCCTCCTTCGACCAGCGTCTCGAAGCCCATCTTGACCAACTCGACGGCGCCACCGCAGAGCACTGCCTGCTCGCCAAAAAGGTCCGTCTCGGTCTCCTCGCGGAAGTTGGTCTCGATCACGCCGCCCTTGGTCCCGCCGTTGGCTGCGGCATAGGAAAGGGCGATGTCGCGAGCCTTGCCGGAGCGGTCCTGATGGACGGCGATCAGCGACGGCACGCCGCCGCCCTTGAGGTACTCCGAGCGTACCGTATGGCCAGGGCCCTTCGGCGCCACCATGATCACGTCCACGTCGTCACGCGCCACTACCTGGTTGTAGTGCACGTTGAAACCGTGCGCGAACGCCAGCGCCGCACCCTTCTTCATGTTTGGTGCCACCTCCAGGTTGTACACCTGCGGGATGGTCTCGTCGGGCAGCAGCATCATTACCACATCGGCGCCCTTGACTGCACTGGCGACTTCATCGACCTTCAGGCCAGCGCTCTCGGCCTTGCTCCAGGAAGCACCGTCCTTGCGCAGACCGACGGTTACCTTGACTCCTGAATCGCTCAGGTTCTGCGCGTGTGCATGACCCTGCGAGCCGTAACCAACGATGGTGACCTGCTTTCCCTTGATCAGGGAAAGGTCGGCATCCTTGTCGTAGAAAACTTTCATGGCATTTCCTCTCTTGCTGGTCGGTCTAACTAGACTTTTAGAATGCGCTCGCCGCGACCAATGCCGCTCACGCCGGTTCGTACGGTTTCGAGAATCAGCCCGGCGTCGATCGCCTGAATAAAGGAATCGAGCTTCGCTCCGCTGGCGGTCAGCTCGATGACGTAGGTCGACTCGGTCACGTCGATGATATGGCCACGGAAGATATCGGCCAGACGCTTCAGTTCCTCGCGGTCCTTACCCGTTGCCCGCACCTTGAGCAGCATCAGCTCGCGCTCGATGTGCGCCGCCTCGGAAAGGTCGACGACCTTGATTACGTCGATCAGCTTGTTCAGTTGCTTGGTGATCTGCTCGATCACGGCGTCGGTCCCCGAGGTGACGATCGTCAGGCGTGACAGCGAGGTGTCCTCGGTGGGGGCCACGGTCAGCGTCTCGATGTTGTAGCCGCGCGCCGAGAAGAGGCCGGCCACCCGCGACAGGGCGCCCGCTTCATTCTCCAGCAGGATGGAGATAATGTGTCGCATGTTGTCGTTCCCTTACAGGTCTTCGGCCAGGATCATGTCCGCCAGGCCCTTGCCGGCCGCCACCATCGGAAAGACGTTTGCCTTCTGATCGGTGATGAAGTCGATGAATACCAGATCGTCCTTGTGATCGACGAGAGCCCTCGTCAATGCGGCCTCGACGTCTTCCGGCCGCTCTACGCGGATCCCGACGTGACCGTAGGCCTCCGCCAGCTTGACGAAGTCGGGCAGGGAATCCATGTACGACTCCGAGTACCGACTGCCATAAAACATCTCCTGCCACTGCCGGACCATTCCCAGGTAGCGGTTGTTGAGGTTGATGATCTTGATTGGCAAACGGAACTGCTTGGCCGTCGACAGCTCCTGAATGCACATCTGGATCGAACCTTCGCCGGTCACGCAGACCACCTGCGCCTCCGGATTCGCCAGCGCGGCGCCCATGGCGTAAGGCAGCCCGACGCCCATCGTCCCGAGACCGCCGGAATTAAGCCAGCGGCGCGGCTGATCGAACTTGTAGTATTGCGCGGCCCACATCTGGTGCTGACCGACATCGGACGTCACGATGGCCTTGCCACCGGTCAGTTCGTAGAGCTTCTCGATGACGTACTGGGGCATGATGACGTTCTTCTTCATGCGGTATTTCATGCATTGCTTGGCACGCCACTCTTCGATCTGCTTCCACCAGTCGGCGAGCACTCCCTGATCCGGGCCCGCGTTGCCGGCGTCGAGCAGTTTGAGCATCTCGTCCAGGACGTCCGGAACGTTACCAACGATCGGCACATCGACCTTGACCCGTTTGGAAATCGACGACGGGTCAATATCGATATGGATGATCTTGCGCGGGATGGTGGCGAAGTTCATCGGATTGCCGATCACCCGGTCGTCGAAGCGGGCGCCGATGGCCAGCAGCACGTCGCAGTGCTGCATTGCCAGGTTGGCCTCGACCGTGCCATGCATGCCCGGCATGCCGAGGAACTGCCGGTCGGTCGCCGGGTAGGCGCCCAGGCCCATCAAGGTATTGGTGATCGGAAAACCGAGGCGGCGTGTGAGCCTCGTCAATTGCTCCGAGCCATTGGAGAGAATCACGCCTCCGCCGGTGTACAGCATCGGGCGCTTGGCCTCCAGCAGTAGGTGCACGGCCTTCTTGATCTGTCCCAGGTGCCCCTTGACAACCGGGTTGTACGAACGCAACTGGATCGTCTCGGGATACTCGAATCTGCACTTGGCCGCCGTAATGTCCTTTGGAATATCGACCACCACCGGACCCGGACGACCGCTGTTGGCGATATAGAACGCTTTCTTGATGGTCACCGCCAGATCGTGCACGTCCTTGACCAGGAAATTGTGCTTGACGCAGGGTCGCGTAATGCCCACGGTATCGCATTCCTGGAACGCATCCTGCCCGATGTATTCGGTCGGTACCTGACCCGAGATGATCACCAGCGGGATCGAATCCATGTAGGCCGTCGCGATGCCGGTGACCGCATTGGTCGCCCCGGGACCAGAGGTAACCAGGGCCACGCCGACCTTGGTGGTCGACCGCGCCAGACCGTCAGCTGCATGAACTGCCGCCTGCTCATGACGAACCAGAACGTGCTTGACCTGATCCTGTTTGAACAGGGCATCATAGAGGTGAAGGACGGCGCCCCCCGGATAGCCGAATACATAGTCGACCTTTTCTTCCTGCAGGCACCTGATTA
>DPSD01000495.1:2270-5726 GCA_003538495.1 Accumulibacter sp. | reverse complement strand
AGCGCGATCAGGAAGGCGACCAGAAAAAAACCGACCCACAGCGCGTTGAGCATAAACCTAGAAACCGCAGTTGGACGCACCCGATGGGGCGTCAGGGCGGGCGACTGCCGCATACGATTCCACACGGGCTTCAGCCCGTAGTGGATCGGAGTCCTTTAGGGCTCAAACACCTTTGCCGCTCACCCGACACACTTGATCTTCGGCGGGGCTGTGAGGGGAGGAAAGTCAAAACCAGGCCGGTGCGGACTGGGTGGTTTGTGCATCACGCATCAGTCGTCGAAGCAGTAGAAATCCGCCTTGGTCACGCCGCAGTCGGGACAGCTCCAGTCGTCGGGGATGGCTTCGTAGCGGGTGCCCGGCGCGAGGCCGTGGTCGGGGTCGCCGAGCGCCTCGTCGTAGACATAGTCGCAGACGGCGCAGGTCCATTTGCGGAAGGCGGGAACGGATTCGGGGGCAGAGACAGCAGCGGAGAGATTCATCATGGCAGTTTCCACGGATTGAGCGTGGCCAGCAGTTGATTGAAGATGGCGTCGAGCTCGCCGCCCAGCACATCGAGCTGCGGGTTGACGTAGGGTTTGAAGACGTCGGTGGCAGGGCGATGCGCGACCCAGGTGCGGCCGCCGGCCTCGTACAGGTGGATGCGCAGCGGGATATCGATGCCCGCCGCTTTTTCCGCCGCCCAGACCTTGGCGGCATAGTCGGGGCGAAACACCTCGAGGATCTGGTCGGCCGGCACCTCGATCCCCTTTTTTGCGCAATTGGCCTGGCCATTGGCGTGGGCGACCAGACCCATCGGATAGGCGGCGATGGCGGCGATCAGTTTCTCTGCGGCTTCGTCCACTGATAGCGATACGGCAAAACGGATCATGCGACCTCTCTTTCATCCTGCGCCAGTGCGCAGGCGTGGCTATCGAACTCATGCAGCTCCTTGCGCAGGTGCTTGATCGCCGGGGTGACGATGGCGATGAAGTAGGCCTCGCGCAATCTGCGCTGTGCCGCATTATTCGACAAATAGCCCTTGGCGCCCAGATGCAGCATCGCCGCGTTGGCGGCCTTCAGGCTCAATTCGCTGCCGGCCAGCCGCAGTTGCAGCGTTTCCTTCACGTGCGGCAGGCTGCCGTCGCGGTCGATGCGGTCGGCCAGGTCGTAGGTCGCGGCACGCGCGGCGTCGAGCTCGGCTTGCAGGGCGTCAGCCTGGACGTCGAGGAAGCGGTTGACGTGGCCGAACTGCTTGTCGGCCCGTTGCATCATGCCCACGCAGGCATCGACGAGGCCGAGGCCCATGCCCATCTGCAACAGGATGAAGGCCGATTTGGTGCGGTCGCGGAAAGTGTCGAATTCGTGTGGGTGGCAGACCACCTGCGCGTCGGGCAGGAACACGTCGCGGAACTGGCAGGCGAAGGTGTTGGTGCCTTCCATGCCGATGAAGTGCGCGTTCTGCGCCAGCGTGAGGCCGCGCGTGCTACCGTGCAGCAGGCCAATCACCAGCCCTGGCGCGTCGGATAGCGAGGCGCCCATGTGGAAATGATGCTCTGGCCCGATATTCGACACCCAGGGCAGCACGCCGTTGACGCGGTAGCCGCCCTCGACGCGCTGCGCCTTGAGACGGGTTTCCTCGATGCCCACGCAGGACTTCATGGTGTTCGACTGCGCGGTGCCGCCCAATACCTCGCCGCGCGCCATCTTCGGCAGCATGTCGGCTGCGAGCGCGGGGTTGGTGCCATTCAGCACGTACCACTGCAGCGCGTACTGTGCCCACAGCAGGAAGCCGGTGGACACGCAGTGCTTGGACGCTTCCTCGATGATCTGGATCGCGTGTTTCAGGCCGATCCCGCTGCCGCCGTGCGACGCCGGCGTGAGGCCGCCCAGTCCGCCGAGCGCGCCGAGCTTGCGCAGAAAGGTGTCGGGATATAGGCCCTTCAGGTCGATGTCGATCACCTTGGGCGCGAGTTCTTCGGCGATGAGGTCGGACAAGCCCGGCAGGATTTCGCAGGCTTCAAGCGGGAGAGTGGGGGCGAGGGCGACGGCGGGCATGGTGCGCTCCTGATTCGATAAAGGGACGGCTCAGGCCAGCTCGACGCTGACGTTCACCGGATTGCGCAGCGTGTTGGCCACCGGCGACCAGGCGTTGGAATGCGCGACCAGATCCTTCAGTTCGGCCTCGGTGGCGTCGCCTTCCAGGTGCACTTTCACGCGCACGTCGGTAAAGCCCAGCTTCTTCATCGGGTCGAGGTCGCCCACGCCCCACACGGCGGTCACGTTGATGTCGCCTTCGAGTTCGAGCTCGATCTTCGACAGCGTGATGCCGCGCGCCACGGCGTTGGCGTGCAGGCCGACCGACAGGCAAGAACCCAGCGTGGCCAGCACGGCTTCGGACGGATTCGGCGCGGTGTCGTCGCCCAGCAGGTGCGGCGGCTCGTCGATCACGTGGGCCGGCAGGTTGCGTACGTAGGTGAGATTGCGGAACTTGCTTTCGCATACGGTCTTCGCTTTCAGCGTGACGACCGATTGCGGGTTGGCCTTGCCTTTGGTGGATAGCGCGGCGAGGCCTTCGCTGGAAATGGGCTCGAGGATGGTTTGGGTTTTCAGGGCAACGACTTCAGACATGGCATGACTCCTTGGTTGAGCGGGGTCGGGGAACCGACATGACCTGTATTGCGATTCCTGTGCCAGCTCCGAAATGACGCGTCAAGTCGTTGTTTGTTATTCATATTTTCCTTCCCGTCTGGTTGTCGCCCATTGCCTGCGCTAACAAATTGTCAACCATTGTCAGCTTGCTTCGGCCGCTTCGAGCCGTTGCAGGCGATAGTTCAGCTGGCGCAGAGTCAGCCCCAGCATCTGGGCCGCGCGCGATTTGTTGCCATGGGCGTGCGCCAGCGCCTGCGCGATCTGCTGACGATCGTGCGACTGCGCAGGGAGATAGGGGCGTACGGCGGCAACCGCAGGCGGGCTCGCCGGGACGCTGCCGAACGATCTGCCGTTCTCCGGCGTGGCTTCGCTGTGGATCACGCGTTCGACCTCCTGTGCCGGAATCGTCGCGCCCTCGGCCAGCAGCACCAGGCGTTCCAGTACGTTGCGCAATTGCCGGATATTGCCCGGCCAGTGGTAGCCCGCCAGCGTCTCCATCGCCTCCGGCGTCAGGCCGACGTTGCGCTGATAGCTCTGGCTGATTAGGTTGAGCTGGTGGCGCACCAGCGGGCGGATGTCCTCGGGACGTTCGCGTAGTGCGGGCAGGCGGATCGGAATGATGTTGAGGCGGTAATACAGGTCGAGACGGAAGCGGCCTGCGCTCACCTGCTGCTGCAGGTCGAGGTTGGTGGCGGCGACGATGCGTACGTCGATCGGCGTTTCGCGGCGGCCGCCGACGCGCTGCAGCGATTTCTCCTGTAGCACGCGCAAGAGCTTCACCTGCATCGACAGCGGTAGCTCGCCGATCTCGTCGAGGAACAGCGTGCC
>DPSD01000495.1:0-2006 GCA_003538495.1 Accumulibacter sp. | reverse complement strand
CGATCTCGTCGAGGAACAGCGTACCGCCGTTCGCCTGCTCGAAGTAACCGGCCCGTGCCGTGACCGCGCCGGTGAATGCGCCTTTCTCGTAGCCGAACAATTCCGACTCGAACAGGTTTTCCGGGATTGCGCCGCAGTTCACCTTGACGAAAGGCTGGTCGCGCCGCGGGCTCGACAGATGCAGCGCGCGGGCGAACAACTCCTTGCCGGTGCCCGATTCGCCCAGCAGCAGCACCGTCACGTCGGTGGACGATACCTGTTCGATCTGGCGCAAGGCATGACGCAGGGCGGGCGATTCGCCGACGATGCCGAGCGTGGCCGGCTGCGGCGTGCCGCGCTCGAGCGCCCATTTGAGTTCGCGGTTCTCGTGTTCCAGACGGGCGGTCTGCTCCGCCACGCGATCGTTCAGTTTGAGGATCTGCGTGATCAGCGTGGCGATGATTTCGAGGATGCGCAGGTCGTCGGTCAATGCCCGCGCGCGTCCGCGGATGCGGTGCACCCCCAGCAGGCCCAGGACCTCGCCATCGCTACGCAGCGGCAGCGCAATGAAGCTGACCGTTTCGTTCGGCAGGTGTGAACGGTCCACCGCGCGCGCGAGGTAATGCGGATCGTTGTCGATGTCCTGCACGATCACCGGCTCGCCGCTTTGCAGGGCGCGCCCGGTGACGCCTACCCCCGGATGATAGACGCCGCGCTTGATTTCCGTGGCCGTCAGGCCGTAGGCATAACGGATCGCATAGTCGCCGTCGGGCTGCCGCAACACCACGCGCCCGCGATTGAGCCCAAGAAACTCCGAGACCAGATGCAGCATTTCGCGGATCACCGGTTCGGGCTCCAGGCTTTTTCCCACCAGGCGTGCCGATTCGCGAATGACCAGCATTTCCTCGTTCTGTAGCTGTTCGGCTGGCAATGCAGGGGATGTCATGGCGATTCCTCAAAACATTTTGTCAACACTGTGTAATCAAGAATCGGACCAACGTTGAGGACGGTTCCGGATATTCCTTGAAAAGCCATGGATAAACAGCCGCTTAGTGTCGATCGTGCGGGCTGGCACGCTTCCTGATAAGACTTTTGGTGTCAACACGACGCATCGCTCGGCCGGGTTCCTCCAGGCCCGCCAAATCAGGCCTTGGAGCGGTCGGCGCGCTGCAAACCGGAATCGGTGGCCATGCACCAGACCGGAGCGCGGTGCGGCGACGCTGGTGCATGCGGATGTGTCGTGACGCCAAGTTTTTTCAACCGATGGGAGCGCTTAATGTCCGGTTTTGATAATCCGTTTGACCCCGATACCACACTGCACCGTGCAGGTTGCAGTTGCGGCCGCCACCACAGCCAGGCTGACCATGATGCCGCCATGCAAAACGAGGATGCGCGCGTGTCGCGCGTGGTCGAATCGGCGGTGATGCGCGGCCTGTTCCCCGACGACCAGTTGCGCCGCAATTTCCTGCGCGCGGTCGGCGCCGGCACGGCGATGGCGGCGATCTCGACCTTGTTCCCGATGGGTGCCGCCAAGGCGCTGGCGGCGGAAAAAGGCAAGCTGGAAAAAACCGATCTCAAGATCGGCTTCGTCCCCATCACCTGCGCCACGCCCATCATCATGGCGGGGCCCATGGGGTTCTACGAGCGCGAAGGCTTGAACGTCAGCCTGCAGAAAACCGCCGGCTGGGCCGTCGTGCGCGACAAGGTGCAGAACAAGGAATACGACGCGTCGCACCTGCTGTCCCCGATGCCGCTGGCGATGTCGCTGGGGCTGGGATCGGCCAAGCAGGCGGTCGACGTGGCGACGATCCAGAACATCAACGGCCAGGCCATCACGCTGCATCTCAAGCACAAGGACAAGCTCAATCCCAAGGACTGGAAGGGGATGAAGTTCGGCCTGCCGTTCGACTACTCGATCCACAACCTGCTGTTGCGCTACTTCCTCGCCGAGCATGGCCTTGACCCGGACAAGGACGTCGAACTGCGCATGATGCCGCCCCCCGACATGGTGGCCAACCTGCGCGCCG
>DPSD01000068.1 GCA_003538495.1 Accumulibacter sp. | reverse complement strand
GCGATGGGCTGGTACATGGTCAAGAGCGGGCTGGTCGACGACCCGCGGGTCAGCCACTATCGACTGACCGCGCATCTGTCGCTGGCCTTCCTGATCTTCATGGCGATGTTCTGGCTGGCACTCGGGTTGCTCGCCGAGCGTGCGCGGCCGAGCACCGATGCGACGCTGAAGCGTTTGCAGCGCATCGGCTTCTGGCTGGTGATCCTGGTCGCCTACATGGTCGTCAGTGGTGGTTTCGTCGCCGGCATTCGGGCCGGCAAGGCCTACAACAGCTTTCCGCTGATGAACGGCCACATCCTGCCGCCGGAAAGCTTCGTCATCGAGCCGTGGTACCTCAACTTCTTCAACAACATGGCGCTGGTTCAGTTCGACCATCGGCTGGGAGCATGGCTGCTCGCCTTCCTGCTGCCCTGGTTCTGGTGGAAGATCCGAGCGGCAGCCGTTTCCCCGGCCGCGCGCCTGGCCGCGACATGGGTGCTGGTGGCGCTGTACGTGCAGATCGTGCTCGGGATTTCAACCCTGCTGCTGGCGGTTCCGGTCGGGCTGGGTGCCGCGCATCAGGGCGGCGCGATGATCGTTCTCGGTCTGCTGCTGTGGCTGAATCACGAGTTGCGGGTGGCGCGGGTGGCGGGCCTGGCCACTTGATCGCCAGCCCCGGTCTGCGGCTGCGGCAGGTTCGCAGGATGGCGCTGCTGCTGACCGCGCTGGCGCTGCTGGTGGTTTTGCTCAGCGCCTATCTTCGTCTCGATGGCGCCGGACTCGGTTGCGCCGATTGGCCCGCGTGCTACGGACAACTGCTCCGTGGCGAACCGCCAGCGCAAGCGTTCGGGTTGCCGCGGCTGCTGCATCGTGGCGCCGCTTCGGTCTTCTTTCTGCTGGTCTTTTACCTGCTCTGGTTGTGTCTGCGTCGTCCGTCGATCCGGCCGGCCGTGCGTCCGGCGACGCTGCTGGCCTTGCTGGTACTGGCGCTGGCAACGCTCGGTTTCTGGAGTTCAGACCCACGGCTGGTGCTGGTGGGCTTCATGAACATCATCGGTGGCCTGGGTCTGGTGAGCTGTTCATGGCGAGTGGTGCTGGCCAGTGGGCCGGACTATCAGTTCGAACGGGCGCCGACCTTGGCGCTGCGTCTCGGCGCGGCGACGCTATCGCTGACAGTGGTCGCCGGGGCACTGATCGGCGCCGGTGCTGCAGCGCTGGCTTGTCCTACGCTTCCCGACTGTGGCGGCCAATGGTGGCCGGCAGCGGCTGGCTGGGCCGCGCTGCAGCCATTCGCGACGCTGGCTGATGTGCCGCCCGCCGGCGACGCCGGCGGGGTCACCCTGCATCTGGTGCACCGCTGGGGTGCGCTTGGATCGCTGCTGCTGCTGGGCATCGCCGCGCTGCAGGCGCTCGCCGACGAGGCGACGCGCAAGGCGGCAGTGACCCTGCTGCTGCTGTTGGCGGCCGAAGTCGCGCTGGGAGGCCTGACTGTGCGCAGTGGCTTCACTTTGTGGCTGGCGGTCGCCCACGGCGTCTGCGCAGCGGCGCTGCTGGCGACCCTGAGCACGCTTCACCGACGCTGAGCACCAGTGGGCGGCGCCGCGGGGGCGCCGTCGGCGCTCAGTGCTGGTGCTGGTGCTCGCCTGCTGGTGTCGCGGTTGCGGTCAGGTCGCGCACCTCGGCCTTGATCTGGACAGCTTCGACCGTCTTGTCCGGATTCTCGACCTGCAGCGTCAGGGCTACCGAATCGCCCCTCTTGAGCGGCTGCTTGAGGTTCAGCAGCATCACGTGGTAGCCCCCGGGTGCCAGCTGCACCGGTTTGCCGGCAGGGAGTTGCAGCCGTTCGACAGCGCGCATCTTCATGATCCCGCCGTCCATCTTCATTTCGTGGATCTCGCTGACGCCGGCGACCGGGCTGGCAGCGCCGACAAGTGTTGCGCCGGACTTGCTGGTGATTTCGAGGAAGGCGCCGGTAGCTTTCTGGCCGGTCACCGTTCCCCGTACCCACGCATCCTTGACCTCGACATCAGCGGCCAAGGCGGACGTCGCAGACACGCCGAGCAGAATGGCCATCGCCAGTTGGGTTCGCGTTGCCTTCAAGCTGCACTCCTCGGTTGTTCAGAGGGCCAGATTATAAACGGCGGGCTGTTGCAGCCGTGTGCGACAAGATGCCGCAAGTTGGCCTGTCGAACAGCAGGGGCACCCTCAGGGCTTCTGGATCCAGATGCCTTGGCCATCCTCGATCCACCAGCCGGAATGAAACTGAGCCTTCCAGCGCTTGACCTGAGCCTGGCGGGTGGCCGGCTCGGCGCTCTGGCCGCCGTGGGCTTCGGCGATGGCGTAGATCAGCGAGTTGCGATCCGGGTTTTCCTGGTCGATCAGTTTCTCGGCGATCTGCCGTTGTGCCAGGTTGAGCCGGCTGCCATCACGCATCTTGATCATCCCGTCGTTACCGAGTCCGATGATGCCGACTTCGTAGAAGCGGACCAGTCGCGAGGTCCGCTGCGCCAGCGAGTGCTTGACGATGATCACCGGCGGCGTGCCGATATCGAGATTGATTTCGTCGCCGGGTGCGGCGGCAAAGACCGGCAGGGAAAGGAAGACCAACAGCAGCAATAGACGTCGCATGTGATGTGTCCTGAACAATCAATCGCCGGCGAGCAGGCGTTTCACGTCGGCCGCCACGCTTTCCGGTAGCTCGCCGTGGCGGACCAGCAGCCTGATCCGCCCCTGCGGGTCGAAGACGTAGCTGCCGGTGGTGTGGTCCAGGGTGTAGCTGTCGGGTGTGCTGCCGGCCTGTTTCGCGTAGAACACCTTGAAGTCCTTGGCCACTGCCCTGGTTGCTGCCTCGTCGCCGCGCAGACCGAGGAAGCTGGGGTCGAAAGCGGTGACGTACTCGGACAGCAGTTGCGCGGTGTCACGCTCCGGATCGAGCGTCACGAACAGCACCTGCACCCGGCTCGCCTGGTCGCCGAGACGAGACAGCACCTCGCGCATCGAAGACAGCGTGGTCGGACAGACGTCGGGACACTGGGTATAACCGAAGAACACGATGACCGCCTTGCCCTTGAAATCGGCCAGATGACGCAACTGCCCATGGTGGTCGGTCAAAGCGAAGTCCTTGCCCCAGTCGACTGCAGAAATGTCGGTCGACGTGAAAGCCGGCGGGGTAGGCGAACAGGCGGCAAGCAGCAGGGTGAGGCCAAGGATCAGGGTCGAGAGTATTTTCATGTCGTCAGTTGCCCGCCGCGAAAGCCTGCTTCCGGCCTGGAGTGGGGAAGCGGGGGACGCGAGCTGGCATTCTCTTTCAATTCATGGATGATCTGCGATAGCCGTGTGCCGGCCAGCGGCGTCTTGCAGGTCGCTGCTGCCCGTCGCTGGCCGCGGTCGGCTGGTGCCAGCGCACCGGGCATTGTCGGTGCAGGTGCCGGCTTGCCGCCTTGACACAAGTCAATCATTGTCCGCCATTCCGCGGCGACGGACCACGGATATTTCTTGGCGACGCGCTGGTCGTCGCTCGCTACCGTTCAGCGGTCGGCGTCAGCGATGCAGACCTGCCGCCGGTCGAGCAGGCAGGCGGATTCCTGCGGCGCCTGCCTGGGGTGGGGATCAGCCTGCGCTTGCCGCGCCCGGGGGACGCTTTCCGTGCCGGCCCAGCAGGGCCAGCGCCTCGTTGGCGACCAGCGCGCCGAGGACCAGGGCGCCGCCGGTCAGCGTACTTGCCCCGGGGGTTTCGCCGGCGCCCAGCCATGCCCAGCTGACGCCGAAAACGACTTCGAGCAGGCCAAGCAGGGCGATTTCCGGCGCCGGCAGTTCGCGCGAGACGCGCACCAGCAGCAGACAGGGTAGCGCCAGTTGAACGCTGCCGAGCATGGCCAGCAGGACCAGGTCGTGCGTCGATGCCTGGAAGGGGAGTGCGAACGGCAAGGTATACAGCGCCGACAGGACGGCGCCGATCAGCACCGCCGGCAACATATCCTGACGGGTGGCTTTGGCCGGGTCGGCCGGGCCATGGCCAACGTGCTGCAGCATCGTGAAGTTGAGCGCCGCCGCCAGCGGGACCGCCAGTGCAACCAGTGTTCCGGTCAGCGACAGCCCGCTTCCAGCCTCCTGGCCGAACATCCAGGCAATTCCAAGACCGGCGGCCGCGATTGCCAGCCAGGTCCTGATCGGCAGCCGGTGGCGCAGGAAAATGCGCGCGAACAAGGCGGTGATCAATGGCCCGACGGCCATCGTCACCAGCACGTTGGCGACCGTGGTCAGGGTAATGGCGACCATGAAGGCGGTAAACATCACCGACCAGCAGACAGCCGAGAACCACACCGGCCATGGGGCGTGCAAGAGCGTTCGCCAGAGGCGTGGGCCACGGATCAGCGTCAGGGCGATGCTCAGCGTCACGGCGTTGAACAGGCTGCGCCAGAAAGTGACCTCGAAGCTGCCGGCTTGCTCCAGATGGCGGGAGACCACCCCGGCCATGCTCCACAGCAGCGTGATCAAGACCATCAGGGCAAGCGCTCGACGGTGCGACATTTCAGTGCTTCCTGCCGCCAAGGGCGATGCGGTGGGAGAAAAGGCAGCCATTGTGCAGCATTTGCTGTCGCTTGAAGTCATTCCACGGCGACGCGGCGGCGAAGCTCTTCCTTCGTTCCGGCGTGGCGGTGCACGATCTGGCAAGCACCGTCTGTGCCCAGCGCCGAGTCGCCCAGCTTCGACGCGCGTCAGGCACATTTCGGAAGCATGCCATTGGAACGTGCAATCCGCCTGCTCTTGACCGCGCCGGACGCGATGGGCCATGACCAGCGCTGCAAATAGCCGAGGAACTGCGTTCGTGGCGCAAAGATGCTGTGGATAATCTACAAATACTTGCCGCTCACACACCGACCCAGATTGAAAAAAATCCCGATAGGCGCAATTGGAACGGGGTATTATCCCGGACTGCTTGGTAGGCACTAATTTAGAGGGAGGGAAGGGAATATGTCCAGGTCGAGAAATCCGGGTTTTTGTCCAGCATCCAGCATCCAGCATCCAGCGCGCGCTAGCGCTCTGCGCAGGTGCGCTGCTGACTGCCTGCGCAACTCCATACAGCGAAGCTCCGACCGCAACCAATTTCTCAAGTAGCAAGCAACTCAAGCTACAGGCTGGGTCCCACTGGAATGCCATCGCGGCCAACGCCGCCGGCACGCTTATCAACTCCCTCAAGCTGGGCAAAGGGTGTATCGCGTCGCAGCCCGAGTGCGACCGCGTCTACGTAAAGCAGCCTAACGAACCGTCGGCATTTGCCCAGGCGTTCCGTGCCTCGTTCATCACGTCGCTGGTCAATGCAGGCGTCAGCGTTGCCAAGAGCCCTGTTGGAGCGAAGGAGGTAGACTTTGACATCCAGGTCGTTAAGTTCTCCCCGCGCCGCCCGGACGGTACGTTTACTAGCGCCACGGCAATCTATGCTGGTCTGTGGGGGTTGTCGGGCGTATGGGAGCAGGCTTCGCCAGGTGCGGCCGGCGTGCTTGCTGTCGGGGCCTTCGACGCCTACCGCTGGATGACGTCTGAATTCTCTGCCGGCCCGACACCGCAACTCGAAGTAATTGTCACTGTCTCGGCCAGCGACGCCGCCCAGTATCTCGGTCGTGCCACGAACGTCTACTACGTCGCCAATGGCGACGCGATGTTGTACTCCCCGCCGCCAGCCCCGCCGGCCCTCTACAACATCGCGGTTACGGGGGGGCAATGATGATCAAGCCCTACCTGTTCGCCGGCGCGGCGGCTGTCGGTCTGTTGGCGGGTTGCGCGACGGAAGCCAACCGAGCCCCTGAGCCAACGTATGAAACGGCCGCCAAGAGCGAGTTCGTAGCCACCAACTACCGCGTTGCGGACTCCTTGATCGCACAGTTCGGCAGCGGCGCCGAAGGGGGGCCACTGATTGTTGCGACGGTCGTCAACATTGATGCACTGGATCAGTCGTCGACCCTCGGTCGATTGATCTCCGAACAGGTCTCGGCTCGTTTCTCGCAGCGCGGATTCAGCATGGTCGAGATGAAGTTCCGAAGTAATGTCTATATGAAGAGGGGCGAGGGTGAGCTCATTCTGACGCGTGAAATCACCGAAGTGGCGCGTGTGAACAAGGCCCAGGCCGTCATCCTCGGCAGCTACGGGATGAGCGGTGCGGCAGTCTATGTGAACATGAAAATCGTCCAGCCGGGTACCAACTACGTGCTCGCCGCGTACGACTACGTCCTCCCGTCGAATAATGAAATCCGCAGCATGCTGACCCGCGCCAACAGGTAATTATTACCCGTCTGCAAGACTCGCTTTATTCTTGCTCGCGGCATCGGGCTACGCTAGCGCTTGGCGGTCTGGTCGACATCGCCGGAAGCTTCGTCGTGTCGTTTGGCGAAGGCCTGCATGCCAAGGGTGGCTGCTCAATCGTAGCGCTGTAACAGGTGGTAAGCACCGCCTGCGCCCACCGCCGAGTCGACCAGCAGGTAGCTGCTGACCCGCCAGATGTGCTGCAGCGGCGTGGCGGGCGCGGTCGATGCGGCTGCCCGTCGTGCCAGGGTGACATGTGGTCGAAAGTCCCGTGCCTCGATCGGCAGGTCAAGCGCGCGCAGCGCTTGCGCAAGGCGCTCGTGGAGCTGCGTCAAGGCCGCCGGGGGCTCGCCCGGCCGCAGCACAGCCAGTCCGCGGGGCCACATTTCGGCTCGCGTCAGGCGAATTTCGAAAGGCGCCATCGGGACCTTCAGCCCGGCGCTCACTTCAGCAATGCGCTTGCGGTCCAGCGCGCCGATGAAGTGCAGGGTCAGATGCAATCTATCGGGCTGGACCACCGCCGAGCCCTGCCGCCACGACCAGTCGTTCAGGTGGCGAACGAGGCGCTGGTTCTCGTCGGGAGACGGCCACAGCGCAAGGAACAGGCGCGCGCTGGCGGCTGGATCCGGCGGTAGTCGCGACGCCGACGGGTCCCCATCGACCGCGCGCGGTCCATCCGGACGGAGAGTCATCACGAGCTTCTCAAGGTGCTCATGCTTGGCGGTCGCTGCGCCAAGGCCGATGGCCAGCGGTTTGACATGTGACACTCCGGTCTTACAATGCTCGGGACACGATCACCGTGTCAATTCATTACAGCGGCGTTTGCCGCCCTGGCATCGTCGGGCCCTGCCTGAACGCCAGCGCCGTCGCCGACACTTGTGCGGTGCGAGAAGCCGACCGGCAGTGGGCTGCGCATGGACCATCATCGCCAGAGCAATACAGGAGACCAACCAGCATGGCACGACTTTCTGAAATCGAAGGCATTGGCGAAGCATACGCAGCCAGACTCGAAGCGGTGGGAATTGCTTCGCCGGAAAGCCTCCTGAAGACATGCTGCCAGAAAAGCGGCCGCAAGGACACCGCCGAGAAATCGGGAATCAGTGAAAAACTGATCCTCAGTTGGGTCAATCGCGCCGATCTGTCGCGAATCAAGGGGGTCAGCACGCAATACGCCGACCTTCTGGAGTGTGTCGGTGTCGACACGGTTCCCGAATTGGCGCAGAGAAACGCGCAGAATCTTCAAGCGAAGATGGCGGAAGTGAATGGGGAAAAGAATCTTGTCCGCAAGATTCCGACGCTATCGCAAGTGGAAGATTGGGTGGCGCAAGCCAAGGAGTTGCCACGCGTCATTACGCACTGAGACAGCCCGCGCACCGCCAGCGGAGCTTGGCGCCGGGTCTGAGCACCAGTGGTTCGGCGGCGTGCGGGCCGCAAGCCGCCGGTCGTCGCGGTGCTGGCCGGCGCTCGTCCCGGGTTCGCAGCGACGACAGCCCGGCTACGGCTGCTGTCGGGGCTGTCGCAACCGCAGTGGCCACTTTTCACCTGCAGGCGACCGAGACCGTCGATCAAGGCGATGATGCGTCCGCGGACGCAGGTATTGCCGTTGCCGTGCATGCCGAAGTAGTACTCGTCGGCCTTCAGCCGGTAGTCCTGCCCCCAGATCGGGCGGCGTCACCTATTTCCCATCGCAGACGCTGAAGGCTGATTCGTGCTCGTTCTCGTCCTTCCCGCATCACTTTCCGTTGTTTCATGTCAAATCGTCTCTTTGCCAAGACCTGTGTCTCTTTTTCGATGTTCGTCCCATTCAATCCTGGCGCAAGGGAGTGCTCAGCACACTGGGTGGTCAGCGACAAGCGCCACGCAAGCGACTGGTTCTGGATGTGGATCACGAATGGTCGGCCCGCGGTCGCGGTCATCGCTCGGAGTTCCTTGGCGGGCACGCGACCGATCCGATGAGACGAAATGCCGCATCCGGTCAGAGCCGGGTCGACATAGAATGGCGCCCTTTCGATCATCTTGGGTGCTCGCCGGGACAGGGTGGATTTGAGCGCAATGTCGGGCCGAGTGCATGGCACAATCACCTACTTCGAGCTTCCGGTCGAGCGCCGGCAACCGCTATGGCGGCTGACTTTATTCGTCTTGCTGGTCCTCGCAGCGCATTTGATCGGCTTGTTTCTGGCATTCGGTACGGG
>DPSD01000306.1 GCA_003538495.1 Accumulibacter sp. | reverse complement strand
GCAGGTCGCCCCAGACCTCGGCCAGCACCGCCACGCTGCCGGCGACGACCATCACGTAGAGAGCCGTCTGGCTCAGTTGGCCGGCGCTCATCTCGCCGACCATGACCGCCTGCACGCCGCCATACAGACCGTAGAGCAGCGAACCGAAGACGCCGATGATGACGAAGGCGGTGAACGCCGAGCGCGTGCCGGTGCGGCGGATCGAAGTGGCGAAGGCCCTTTCGTTGGCCACCGAAAAGCGCACCGCCTCGGCGGTCTCCTGGGTGTAGCTCTGGACGATCGGGATGGCATTGAGGATCTCGCCGGCGATCCCGCTGGTGTCGGCAAGGCGGTCCTGGCTGGCGCGCGAGAGCTTGCGCACCCGCCGACCGATCAGCCCCGCCGGCAGGACGAAGAGCACGATGATCCCGGCGACGGTCAGCATCAGACGCGGCGTGGTGGTCACCAGCATGGTCAGACCACCGGCGAACAGGACGATGTTGCGCAAGCCCATGCTGACGCTCGAACCGACCGCGCTGTGGATCACCGTGGTGTCGGTCGTCAGGCGCGACAGCACCTCGCCGGTCTTCAAGGTCTCGAAGAACTGCGGGCTCTGCTGCAGGACGTGCGCGTAGACCGCCTGCCGGAGGTCGGTGGTCACCCGCTCGCCGATCCAGCTGACCATGTAGAAGCGCGCGGCGGTCGCCAGGCCAAGGACCACCGCCACCGAGAAGAGCAGCAGAAAGTGTTCGCGTACCGCCTGCATCCGTTCGCCGAGTTCCGTGCCGGGCGGCAAGCCGAGGCCGCCGTCGACCAGCAGCTTCACCGCGTAGGGGAGCGTCAGCGTCGCCGAGGCGGCGAGCAGCAGGAGCAGCAAGGCCAGCGCAATCTGCCTGCCGTACGGCGCCAGGTACGGCAGCAGGGCCCGCAACGGGCGCAACTTGCCGGCGGCAGAGCGCCGCGACTCGGCGCCAGCCGTCGCGGTCTGCTCGCCGGATGCCTGCGAGTTCAGCCGAGCAGCCCGCGCAGGACGCCCCAAACACCACCCAGCCCGAGCGCCGCGAAGCAGAGCATCGACAAGCCGAAGCCAGCACCGCGCGACTTCGGGTCACGGGCGTAGGCCAGCGCATACCAGACCCGTGCCAGCAGCCAGCCACTACCGAAAACTGTGGCCCACAGGCTCGACAGGTTGAGGGCGAAAACCCACAGCACCGGCAGGAAGGCGACGGTGTTTTCGAGGGTGTTCATCTGGATCCGGTAGGCGATCTCGAACTGCGGATGACCGGTGGTTGCCGGCGCCCCGATGCCGTGCTTGATGCGGCAGCGACCGACGTAAGCGGCGCAGGCGAAAAGCAGCAGCGAGCTGGCCAAAGTCAGCAGCGTGGGTCCTGGGTAATCGGTCATGATGGCCATCCCTGGCTGGTTTTGGTTTCGGAAGGCGAGGCCGATGCGGCCGGTGCCCGGCGGACGCCACGGACTTTCGCGGTTTTCATCGCTCGAAGAAGACGTCCCGATAGAAGGCGTAAAGCGACGCGTAGAGGACCGGCAGCAGGACCAGCCAGCCGAGCAACAGCGGCAAGCTGGCGATCACCGCGGCGAGCAGGACCAGCAGGCCGTACAGGCAGAATGGAGCAAAGTTCCTCCAGGCGGCGAAGAAACTGGTCTTGATCGCCTGGACGGCCGAAAGACGCTGAAAGACCACCAGCGGCGGCGCCAGCCAGATGGCCATCGCCATCGGCACGAAGAGCAGCAAGGTCGTCAGAAAACCCAGCGAGAGCAGTGGCAAGGAAGCGGCGTCGTAGCGCGAGCCCACCAACATCGTCGCCAGCGCCACCACCACCCCGACCACCGCGGACAACACCAGCATCGCTGCCAGATACAGCAGGCCGATCAGCAGCAGGCCACCCGGATTGCTCGTAAAGCCTGCGAACAGGTGCATGAAACGGACCTCGCCGCCGTCGTCGATCTCCTTGCAGCCGATACTGACACCACCGATGAGCACCGGAATCAGCAGGTTCACCGCCACGTCCAGGAACGGGACGGAACTGACCGCCAGTATCAACAACATGAAAACGACCGCGATGCCCATCCAGGTTCCCGGTGCGGTGCGGAATATCGCCCAGCCACGGGCCAACCACTGAAAACCATGGCCGACCGGCAGGCAGCGCCCTTCGGGGACAAAACTCCCGATTACTGCATCGCGGTGCTGGTCGACGCCCACTGCGGCCGCCTCGAAGGGGTTGGGTTCACTGTTCATCGCTACCTCATGCGATCCGAAATACCGGAAATTGGTTGCGCCGCGGCGTCGTTTGATCGGCCGGCGCCGGCGCGGCGCACACTATAACGCGCCGCAGCGCTGCCCGGCCCAGTGTTGCCCGATATAGCTGCGATTGGCGACAGCGCCCGACCGCGCCACCCCCAGGCGAACGGAAGTCGGGCGCCGCCGATCGAAGCGGGCAACGCTCCTTCGCGGACGGCCAGCAGCGCGTCGTTGGCAACCGGCCGCCAGGCGAAGTGCCGGATGCAGCCGGCGCGCAGATCTCGCCTGCCGACCTCCAGTCGATGCTAGCGAGTGCTGCTTTCGATGCCAACCTGGCCGACGCAGCCAAAGCCTGACGCCCGAAGTTCTACGCCACACCTGCAGTGCCTAGTTGGTCCGGCAGGGCATGCGCTTCTCCGATCTGGCCTCGCTGGTGGGACGGCCGAGCGCGGATGCTCTGGCGACCTACACCGATCTCGCACCTGGTGATCACGGAGGTCAAGCCGCTGATGCCGACCTTGCAGGAGTTTGGCGCCTGAATCAGTGTGCCAGCCAGTCGCGTCGCTGATCCCGGATCGCCTCAGTTCGGTTCGTGGCCGAACAGGGCCGTAGGATGCGCTGCCCGAAGGGAAACGTATCGGTCGCGACTTATGCGCATCGTACCTGCCTACTGGCCCTTGGTCCGATCATGTCACGAAGAAGTCGGAGTTGCTCAGCGCCAGTCCGCTGCCGAGGGTGGCGAACTGCACCGCCGCACCCACACTGTTGCCGTCTGCATCGTAGTAGAGCGCTCCCGACGTACTATCGTAGATCACGTAGTCGTTGGCATCGTAAGCGCTGTTGATCCCGGGCCCCGAGCGGAACGAGCCGGCCGCGAGGGTGCCGAGCGTCGTCAGTGACGCGAAAATGGCGTTCTCCAGTTGAATGGTGTCGTCTACCACGTTGTAGTCGCTTATCGTGTCGCGGTTGGTGATGGCGTTGAGCAGCGTGTCGAAGCGGATGATGTCCGCTCCCGCACCACCGGTCAGGGTGTCATTGCCCAAGCCGCCGATCAGGAAATCGTTGCCGGCACCACTGCTGAGGCTATTGGCGCCAGCACTGCCGGCGAGCAGGTCGTTGAAGTAGCTGCCGGTGAGATTCTCGATGTTGACCAGGGTGTCGGAACCGGAGCCGCCGGTGGCCTGGGCGATACCGATGGCGAGACTGACGGTGACGCCGGCAGTGGCGTAGGCGTAGGACACGGTGTCGGTGCCGGTACCGCCATCGATGACGTTGTTGCCGGCGCCAGCGTAGAGCGTGTTGTTCCCGTCGTTGCCGGTACCGTTGGCTGCGCCGACGGCGAGCAGGCGCAGCTTCTCGACATTGGCCGCCAGCGTGTAGGCGGAAAGGGTGCTATAGACGGTGTCGTTGCCACCCGTCGTGATGTCGGCGTTGCTTTCAGTGACCAGGTCGCCGGCGTTGTCGACATAGTAGAAGTCGTTGCCGTCGCTCCCGATCATCGTGTCAGCACCGCTGCCGCCGTTCAGGGTGTCTGCGCCGTCGCCCCCGATCAGCGTATCGACCCCGCTGCCGCCGTTCAGGGTATTGGCGAGGCTGCTACCGGTGAGGTTGTCGTTATAGTTGCTGCCCGTGAGATTCTCGATGCTGACGAGGGTGTCGGAACCGGAGCCGCCGGTGGCCTGGGCCGTGCCGATGGCGAGGCTGGCGGTGACGCCGGCAGTGGCGTAGGCGTAAGAGACGGTGTCGGTGCCGGTACCGCCATCGATGACGTTGTTGCCGGCGCCAGCGTAGAACGTGTTGTTGAGGCCGTTGCCGGTGCCGTTGGCTGCGCCACTCGCGAGAATGCGCAGGACCTCGACGTTGGTTGTCAGGGTGTAGGCGGATAGATAGCTATAGACCGTGTCGCCGCCGCCGGTCTCGAGATTGGCGTTGGTTTCGGTCACCACGTCGCCGGCGTTGTCGACATAGTAGAGGTCGTTGCCGTCGCCACCGATCATCGTGTCAGCACCGCTGCCGCCGTTCAGGGTGTTGGCGCTGCTGTTGCCGGTCAGCCAGTCGTTATGGTTGCTGCCGGAGAGATTCTCGATGCTAACGAGGGTATCGCTCGCCGAACCGCCGGTAGCCTGCGCAGCGCCGCTGGCGAGGCTGACGGTAACGCCAGCAGTGGCGTAGGCATAGGAGACGGTGTCGGCGCCGCTACCGCCGTCAAGGACGTTGTTGCCGGCGCCGGCGTAGAGCGTGTTGTTCCCGCCGTTGCCGGTACCGTTGGCTGCGCTGGCGGCAAGCAGGCGCAGCTTCTCGACGTTGGCCGCCAGCGTGTAGGCGGACAGGGTGCTATAGACGGTGTCGTTGCCACCCGTCGTGATGTCGGCGTTGCTTTCAGTGACCAGGTCGCCGACGTTGTCGACATAGTAGAGGTCGTTGCCGTCGCCACCGATCATCGTGTCAGCACCGCTGCCGCCATTCAAGGTGTCGTTGCCCAGCCCACCGTCCAGGGTATCGTTGCCTGCAGCACCGGAAAGGCTGTCATTGCCTGCAAGACCGGTAAGGAGATCGTAGCTGCCGGCGTCGATCGTGTCGCCCGTAAGTGTGTCATTACCGCTTGTTCCAGTCTTGATGAGATCGTCACGGACAGCGGTTACGTTGACGGTCATGGTATAGGCCGACGCTGACAGAGCCGTGCCGTCGCTGACCTTGAAGCCAAAGTTGGCGTAGCCGGCGCCGTTGGCGTTGGCAGCCGGGGTGAAGATGAGTTTGCCGGCGGTGAG
>DPSD01000305.1 GCA_003538495.1 Accumulibacter sp. | reverse complement strand
CCCGAAGGCGAGAGTTCGATGGTCTCGACTTTTACCGGTCCGGCGGTGTATACCGAGCAGGAAAAATACCAGAAGGTCGCTTTTGCCGACATCGAAAAAGGCAAGGCCAAGTTCATCAGCAAGGCCGACAATGGCTGGATTGCGATGGTTCAGCACTATTTTGTCGCCGCCTGGATTCCTGAAGCAGGTCTGCCGCGCGAATTCTACATGCGCAAGCTCGAAAACAGCATCCATCCGGCGGTGTCGGCAGGGGTCATCGTACCGGCACCGGTCGCTGCGCCTGGCGCCAAGGTCGCCATTTCAGTGCCCATCTATGCCGGACCGCAGATTCAGGTCATACTTGATCAGTTGGCCAAGCCCAAGGACGAAGGCGGCATCGGAGCGCAGGGTCTGCCACTGGTGGTCGATTACGGTTGGTTGACCGTCATTGCTGCACCGATCTTCTGGTGTCTGGAAGCCATCCACAAAGTGGTTGGCAACTGGGGTTGGGCGATCGTCCTGCTGACCGTCGCCATCAAACTCCTGTTTTTTCCGCTCTCGGCGGCCAGTTACAAGTCAATGGCCAAAATGCGAACGGTCACACCGCGCCTGACCGCCCTCAAGGAACGTTATGGGGACGATCGGCAGAAGCTCAACCAGGAGATGATGGCACTCTACAAGCGTGAAAAAATCAATCCTCTGGGAGGATGCCTGCCGATCGCGGTGCAGATTCCCGTGTTCATCGCGCTGTACTGGGCCTTGCTTGGTGCCGTTGAAATCCGGGACGCGCCGTGGATCCTGTGGATCAGTGATTTGTCCGCGGCCGACCCCTACTATGTGCTGCCCGTGATCATGGTGGTCACGATGCTGATCCAGACCAAGCTCAATCCTACACCGCCCGATCCCATCCAGGCCAAGGTGATGATGATGATGCCGTTCATCTTTGGTGCGATGTTCTTCTTCTTTCCGGCAGGTCTGGTGCTTTACTGGGTGGTCAATAACCTCCTGTCTATCGCCCAGCAATGGCAGATCACAAGGATGATCGAAAGTGGCGGAAAAGCCGCCAACGACAGCAAGGTCTGAGTCGGGCAAGGCTCCGATAGCCGCCATCGCGACTGCTGCCGGTCGTGGTGGTATCGGTATCATCCGCGTCTCGGGCGCAAGCCTCATCGATTTCGCCGAAGCATTGAGCGGCAAACGACCAGCCGCCCGGTTTGCCACTCTCGGCGACTTCAAGGCTGCTGATGGCTGCGTCATCGACAGCGGGCTGCTTCTGTATTTTCCTGCACCGCATTCGTTTACCGGCGAGGATGTTCTCGAAGTGCATGCTCATGGTGGTCCGGTGGTCATGCAGATGTTGCTCATGCGCTGCCTGGAACTCGGAGCACGTCTGGCGGAACCAGGCGAGTTCACCCGCCTTGCCTACCTCAACGGCAAACTCGATCTGGCACAAGCCGAGGCGGTCATCGACCTGATCGACGCCGCGACAAGCGCTGCCGCACGCAGCGCCGTACGTTCGCTGCAGGGCGAGTTTTCGAAGGAAGTGAATCAGCTCCTCGGGCAGTTGATCGAACTGCGCTCACTGGTTGAAGCCACCCTCGATTTCCCTGATGAAGAAGTCGACTTTCTCGAAGCAGCCGATGCCTTTGGGCGCCTTGATCGCTTGCAACAGTGCCTCGGCAAGATCTTCGACCGCGCACGACAAGGCTGTCTGTTGCAGGGGGGGTTGCACGTAGTACTCGTTGGCCAGCCGAATGTAGGCAAGTCCAGCCTCCTGAATCGCCTTGCCGGCGACGAGCTGGCGATCGTCACCCCACTTCCCGGAACCACCCGTGACCTGGTCCGCAGCACCCTGCAGCTTGAAGGGATTCCGCTGCATGTGATCGACACAGCAGGCCTGCGCGAGACCGAAGACCAGATCGAGAAGATCGGCATTGAACGTACCTGGCGCGAGATCGAGCGTGCCGATGTCGTCGTCTTGCTGGTGGATGCCCGTACCGGTGCTGGCGAAGCCGAACGATCGATTGTCGCGCAACTCCCTGTTCACCTTGCCCGACTGACCGTGTACAACAAGATCGATCTCGCGTCGCGTGCGGCTGCACGTCATGAAGAAGCCGATGCCGTGGCGATCGCGCTGTGCGCCAAAACCGGCGAGGGCGTCGAGCTGTTACGCCAGGAGTTGTTGCGCATCGTCGGCTGGCATCCTGCCGAAGATGTCTTCATCGCCCGCGAACGCCATTTGCATGCACTCTCCGAAACTTGCTGCCATATGGACGCGGCACGCGAGCAATTGCCAAGGCTGGAACTTTTCGCCGAAGAACTCAGGCTGGCGCAGTTGGCGCTGAGCACGATCACTGGCGAGTTCAGCACCGATGATCTGCTGGGGGAGATCTTCGGGCGCTTCTGTATTGGAAAATAGCGAGACTGCCGGAGCGTTCCGCAACGTACCACTAACCAATTGAAAGACCGTGTAAAATCGGGTTTTTTGTTCTGCTATTGGCTTGCCTGTTCCGCACCAATCCGCTTAAAATTGTTCCCATATTTGTGCCCATGGTGGCGCTGCTTCATGGGCACAAAAAGGGGGTGAGACATGGCGCTGACCGATACCAGGCTGAAGAATCTCAAGCCGGGCGACAAGGCGTATCAGGAATCGGACGGCGGCGGGCTGTTCGTCGAAGTCATGCCCGGCGGTTCAAAAGTTTGGCGTATCCGCTACCGCCTTGCCGGGAAGCAGGAGAAGCTGACCCTTGGCGAGTACCCCGCCTATTCGCTGGCCAATACCCGGCAATGGCGCGAGGCTTGTACGACGCTGGCGCAACGTGGGCTATCGTCGATGGCTTTGAAGCGTGGCGATCAGATCCCCGACGACACGCTGCCGGAAGTCACAGCACTGGCAAGCGCCTTCCTCGAGAAATGGTGTTCGCAAACGGTGGCGAGGGTGAAGGCCCAAGAGATCGAAGCCAAGGAAGCCAACACGGTGGAAGCCTTCGCCTGGCGATGGTTCGCCGAAGTTGCCGAACCTGCCAACAGCACCCCACGCAACATCAAGCGCGTCCTGGAAAAGGATGTGCTGCCGGCGATTGGCACGAAGCAGATCGTCGACGTGACCGTCGATGACGTGCTGAAGATTACCGACGCCATCAAGGCGCGCGGCGCTGATCAGATGGCGCTGCAAACCCGCAACGTGCTGAAGCGCCTGTTTGCCTATGCCATCGCAAGGCAGAAGGTGACGTTCAACCCGGCGGCGGCGGTGGAAGCGAAATTCATCGCCAGTGCCAGAAGCCGAGATGTGGCGCTGTCGTCGGATGAAATCGGCCGGCTGCTGCGGTCGATCTACCAATCGTCCATGAAGCGGGCGCTGCACCTTCTCATTCTGTGCATGGTCAGGAAGGGCGAACTGATTGAAGCGCGGTGGGAAGAAATCGACTTCGCCAAGGCGGAATGGTCGATCCCTGGCGAACGGATGAAAAAGGACAAGCCGCACTTGGTGTCGTTGTCTCGCCAAGCCATGGCGATGTTCGAGGAACTGAAGGCGCTGGCAAGCGGTTCAGAGTGGATTTTTCCGAGTCGCGGCGACCTGCATCAACCAATTGCCCACAGTACGCTGAATGTGGCCGTGCGGGCATTGGAAATCGACGTGCGGGACTTCGTGATTCATGACTTCCGCCGGACTGCCTCAACGCACTTGCACGAGGCCGGCTTCAATTCGGACTGGATAGAGAAGGCCCTGGCCCACGAAACCAAGGGCATCCGAGGCGTCTACAACCGGGCGCAGTACGCCGACCAACGGCGGGAAATGCTGCAATGGTGGGCTGACTTCGTGGACAGCCAGATCGAGGAAGGGCGGAAAGTGATCATTGGCCGCTTCGGGAAGGCATACCGGGCGGCATGAAAGCCGGGTGCCGTGCGTGGCGGAATGCAGCCCTGACGCATGACCAGCAAAGCCCAGCCGTAGCAAGGCTTGGCGGCGAGAGGTAAAAATAACTTTCGCAAAGGGGGGCTAGACAAGCGTACGGGCTTCTGGCAGGATACGTGGAGGGCAATGGTTTACGCTTGAGCTGGAGGGTTGGTGGTGGCGGTCCTGAGTACGCGGGATTGGGTGCACTGCGGTCGCGAG
>DPSD01000299.1:1503-6358 GCA_003538495.1 Accumulibacter sp. | reverse complement strand
GAGGGGCCCCTCGGTCGGCGAGGCGGCCGCGGCGAGACTCTCGCGCAAGGCCAGGACGCGATCCTCATCGGCCATCACTGCCTGCAGCGCGGCAACGCGGACTTTTTCCTGCTGCGCGCGCAGGCTGGTAATCTCCTTTGCAACCAGCAGCAGGTAATCGCGACGGCGTCCGGCAAGGAAGGCATCGGCGGTGCTGTCGTCCTCACGCACGCGACTGCCGGAACACGAAAACCAGCGCGGAGTATTGCCGCCGGGACGATCGATGCGCACTTCGCGATCGAGAAAGAGGTAGCCCGAGGTGCGCCGCCCCTTTCCTGATTCGAGTTCGAGACTCGCACGGATCGCCGACATCAGCATCGGCGCCGGCTCCGCCATTCCCAGATCGGCCTGCAGCTTCTTGTATTCGTGGTTGTCGAGCACGACGCGGTCATCGACGTCGAGCAGGGCGATGACCACCGGCGCCGCGTCGACCACCGACTCGATCAGGGCTTTCTGGTTCCTGACCTGGTATTCCAGGCGATGGACTTCGGTGATGTCGCGATGCATTCCGAGGTAATTGAGAACCTTCCCATGCGCATCGACGATGGGGGAGATGCTCAACTCGGCGAGATATTGGCTGCCATCCTTGTGCCGATTGATCAGGCGGCCGGTCCACACTTCGCCCTGCGAGATCTTCTGCCACAGTGACTGGTACAGTGCGGGCGGCATGGTCTTGTTGGAAAGGATCGACTGGTTCTTGCCGATCGCTTCGTCGGTTGTGTAACCGGTGACGCGGGTAAACGCGGGATTCACGTAGAGAATGTTGCCGTGCACGTCGGTGATCGAGATCGCCATGTCGGCCTGGCTGACGGTGTGCTGGAACACCTGCGGCGGGAGGCCCGGAGCAAGCGCGTCCGCCATCCACGGCGCGCTTGCGGCCGCTGTCTTGAGTTGTTCATTCGCCATCGCGCGTAATCCCCGGGATCAACTGTTCTCCCGGAACAAAGCAGATTCCGTGCCGACCTTGATTCGGCAATGGTTTTCACCTCGTCTTGTCGTGTTTTGTAGGATTTGCGACATCGCTTGGGTCGGCTTCGGCTGCCTCGCGCAGCCCGCTGTCAGCAGAAAAACTTCCATCCTGGTGCGGGCTTACGATCACTTGCACAGCTTTGGTGTGCACTTGCAGCAAGCATGGCACGGAATATGCGGGGCATCAGGCAACGCATGGACCAGATGATCATGAACCCTCCCGACACATTACTTCCCGGCATGGCCGCAATGACGCCCGTTGCACCTCAGAGGAGTCCTCGATGAAACCGCGAACCCTGGTTCACGGTGCCATCCTCGGCGCTTTCTGCCTGGGCTTCGGCATCGTCCTGGCGGTGACCGACAGGATCACGACCGACGACATCGCCGCGCGCGCCCTCGAGGATCGCCAGAATTCCCTGCGTCAGGTGCTTGCTGGTGCCAGCCACGACAACAACCCGGCGATCGACACGGTGCTCGTGAAGAATGCCGAAGAGCGGGAGATCACGGCCTATCGCGCCCGCCTGAAAGGCAGGGTGACCGGCGTTGCCTACGAGATCTACGGCAGTGGCTACGCTGGCGAAATGAAGTTGATGATGGGCGTCGATGCCGATGGCCAGGTGCTCGGCGTGCGTGCTCTGGCACACCACGAGACCCCCGGTCTTGGCGACAAGATCGAGGAGAAGAAGGGCGACTGGATTCTCCGCTTCACCGGTCTGTCGCTGCAGAATCCTCTGCCCGGGCGCTGGAAGGTAAAAAAGGACGGCGGCCAGTTCGATCAGTTTGCCGGCGCCACAATCACCCCACGCGGCGTCGTCGCCGCTGTCCGCGGTGGCCTCGAATTCTTTGCCGCCCACAAGGCGAGCTTGCTGGAGACGAACTGAAATGGCGAATGCCTATACCAACATCGTCAAGGATGGACTCTGGGACAACAACGGCGTCTTCAGCATGCTGCTGGGGATGTGCCCGACGATGGCGATGACCACCAGCGCCACCAATGGCTTCGGAATGGGTCTGGCGACCGCAGCAGTGATGGCGGCATCGAGTCTGCTGGTCGCTGCCTTTCGCAACGCGATTACCCAGGAAGTACGCATTCCGGTATTCATCCTCATCGTCGCAACGATGGTGACACTGGTCGATCTCGCGATGAACGCCTGGATGCACGAGCTCTACAAGGTGCTTGGCCTGTTCATTCCGCTGATCGTCTCCAATTGCCTGCCGCTCGCACGTCTGGAAGCCTTTGCCGCCAAGGTGCCGATCGTCCCCGCGTTTCTCGACGGCCTGTGCATGGGTCTGGGGTTCACCCTCGCGCTCACCGCGATCGGCGCGGTTCGCGAGATTGCCGGTTCCGGTACGCTGTTTGCGGATGCTTCGCTGCTTTTTGGGCCTTTCTTCAAGTTCATGGAGTTGCGGCTGCTGCCCGCGGATATGGGCGTGTTGATGATGATTTTGCCGCCCGGAGGTTTTCTGGTGACCGGTCTCCTGGTCGTCGTCAAGCGCCTGCTGGATCTGCGTGCCGGCAAGGAGATCCAGATGAGCGGCGCGCACGCGGTCGCCTGAACCATGAACAAGGAAATCACCATGATCCGGCTTTCCGACCGCAATTCCGTCGAGGGTGTCGTCCGCGTCGTCGAGGTACAGGACGGCGTGATCTGGCTGCAACCCGAGCAGACGTCGACCTGCGGAAGCTGCGCCTCCGCCGGACAATGCGGCAAGGGAATCGGCAGCCTGGCCAGACGCAACGAGGCGAGACGCTTTTCGATTGCCCATCAGAACGGGCTCGGGGTCGGTGAGCGCATCGTCGTCGGCGTCGCGCCGCGGATTCTGGTCAAGGCAGCGCTGATCGCCTATGGCCTGCCGCTGACGACGGCGCTTGCCGCCGCCGGGATTGCACAATCCTGGTTCGGCGGCGACCTCGCCACCCTGCTTGCCGCCGCCACCGGTCTGGCCTGCGGCTTGTGGATGGCGCGCCTCGGTGCCCGGCGTCTGTCGGCAAGCGGCGAGCTGGCGCCACGCTTTCTGCGCCGGGCGCAGCCGGGTGAATCGGATGGCGGAAAGAGCGAATCATGAAAGAGTATGCCTTGATGATGATCGGCGCAGCCCTGGTCAACAACGTGATCCTGGCCCGCTTCCTCGGCCTGTGCTCGTTCATGGGAGTCACCACGCGCATCGACACCGCCGCCGGCATGGGGCTGGCAACGACCTTCGTGATCACCGTGTCGTCGATGGCCGACTGGGCGGTTCAGACTTATCTGCTGGCGCCTTACGGCCTCGGCTTTCTGCGGACGGTGACCTTCATTCTGGTGATCGCCAGTGCCGTCCAGTTTACCGAACTGACCGTCCGCAAGGTTTCGCCGTCGCTATTCCAGATGCTCGGCATCTACCTGCCGCTGATCACCACCAACTGCGCCGTGCTCGGCGTTGCCCTGTTGCTGGTCGAAAGCCACATGAATTTCCTGGCAAGCACGCTCTTCGCCTTCGCCTCTTCTCTGGGCTACAGCCTGGTGATGGTGATTTTTGCCGGGTTGCGCGAGCGCCTGGCGCTGGCGCCGGTACCGCGTCTGTTCGCGGGGCCGCCGATCGGCTTCATCGTCGCCAGTCTGCTGGCGATGGCGTTCATGGGTTTTTCCGGTATCAGCACCGGTTGACAAGGAGATCGTCATGTGGATTGCCGTCCTTAGTCTGACCTTTCTGGGGCTCGCCCTCGGTACGCTGCTCGGCGTCGCCGCACGCTACCTGGCGGTCGAGGAAAACCCTCTCGAAGCCGAATTGCAGGCCCTCTTGCCGGGCTCGCAATGCGGCCAGTGCGGCTTCGTCGGTTGTGCGCAGGCGGCAGCCGCTCTGGCTCGCGGCGAAGCCGCGGCGACGCTCTGCCCGCCGGGCGGACGCGCCGTCGCCGAAGCCATTGCCGCCAGACTCGGGATCAAGATCGACCTCTCGGCGGTACAGGATGACGGTCCATTGCTCGCCTTCGTCGCCGAGGAGATCTGCACCGGTTGCTGCAGATGCAGCAAGGTCTGCCCGACCGACGCGATCATCGGTGCTGCCAAGCAGATTCACAACGTCATTCGCGAAGCCTGCACGGGTTGTGGCGCCTGCGTAGAACGCTGCCCGACCGAGGCCATCGGGCTGCTGCCGGTACCCGTCACCGTGCCGCACTGGATCTGGCCAAAACCCGCCATTACCTGAAGGAAACCCGCATGGGACTGATCGAACGCTTTTTCAAGGAACCGCGCTGGGGCGTCCATCCCGACGACCACAAGCGGCCGGCAGCGGACGCCCCGCTGCGCGTTCTGCCGAGACCGGCGCGTGTCTACCTGCCATTGCAGCAGCATGTGGGGGGGGCGGCGCGACCAGTGGTCCTGGTCGGGCAGAAAGTTCTGAAAGGGCAGTTGCTTGCGCAGTCACAGGGCCACATTTCGGCGCCGATTCATGCCCCGGTTTCCGGTAGCGTGACGGCCATCGGTGAAGTCACTGCGCCGCATCCCTCGGGACTGGGTCTTGCCGCGATCACCGTCGAATCCGACGATACGGATCGCTGGATCGAGACCGACCCGGTCGCCGATCCCTTTGCCCTGGCGCCCGAGGAAATCGCACGACGCACCGCGGCAGCCGGTGTCGTCGGCCTCGGCGGCGCCACCTTCCCGGCGGCGGTCAAGTTTGCGCTCGGCAAGCGCCTGGCCGTACACACACTGATCGTCAATGGCGGCGAGTGCGAACCCTATCTGTCCAGCGACGACCGCATCATGCGTGACTTTGCGGAACAGGTGGTCGACGGCGCGCGCATCATCATGCACGCGATTGGCGCCCGCGATGCCCTGGTCGGCATCGAGGACAACAAGCCGGAAGC
>DPSD01000299.1:1100-1242 GCA_003538495.1 Accumulibacter sp. | reverse complement strand
AGGACAACAAGCCGGAAGCCATGGCGGCGATGGCCGTGGCTGCCGCAGCTTTCCCTGAAGTGAAGATTCGGCCGGTGCCAGCACGTTATCCGATGGGTTCGGACAAACAACTGATCGAGACCCTGACCGGCAAGGAAGTGCC
>DPSD01000299.1:0-795 GCA_003538495.1 Accumulibacter sp. | reverse complement strand
TCCACCTGCGCTGCCGTGTACAAGGCCATTCGTCTCGGGCAGCCGCTGGTCGAGCGAATCGTCACCATCAACGGTGCTGCGGTGGCTGAGCCGGGCAATATTTTTGCGCCGCTGGGCTGCCTGGTCGACGATCTTCTGGCGTACTGCGGCCTCAAGGAAGTGCCGGCACGGCTGATTCTCGGTGGCCCGATGATGGGTACCCTCCTGCTGCATGGTCGCGTACCTCTGGTCAAGGGGGCCAGCGGAATCCTCGCCTTCACCGCCGCCGAGGCGGCAGTTCCCGAGGCCGGTCCCTGCATCCGCTGCGGCTCCTGCACACGTGCCTGCCCGATGGGTCTGCTGCCACTGGAAATGGCCGCGCACATCCGCGCCGGCGACCTCGACGGCGCCGTCGGATATTCGCTCAGCGACTGCATTTCCTGCGGCTGTTGTGCCTATGTGTGTCCGTCGCACATTCCCCTGGTCCAGTACTTCAGCCACGCCAGGGGCGAGCTGTCAGCGCGCGAGCGCGCCCGCCTGCGTACCGAGGCAGGCAAACGTCTGGCCGAGGCTCGCCTCGCCCGTCTCGAACGCGATGCCAGGGAAAAGGCCGAGGTGGCCGCGCGCCGCAAGGCCGAGCGCACTGCCGCCAAGGCCCGCTCCGGCACTGTGAAACCCGAAGAGGAAACGACATGAGTTCGGGGTCGATCGAGAAGCCGGTTGCGGCACCGTACGCGGCTACGTCGAACAGCGTGCGCCGGGTCATGGTCATCGTCATGGCCGCCCTGGTGCCGGCCACCCTGTTCGGCTTCTGGC
>DPSD01000272.1 GCA_003538495.1 Accumulibacter sp. | reverse complement strand
TGGATCTCGACGCCGTCGAAGCCCGCTGCCATCGCATTGCACGCGGCCTGAGCGAAGTCGGCGACGATCAGCCGCACTTCCTCGGTCGCCAGCCCGCGCGGCTGATCGCAGCGCACCATCACCGGCTCGCTGCCGTCGAGGATCGGGACCCGGTCAGTGTGCAGGCCTCTCGCGGTTGGTCCCACCGGTGGCGAGCCATCGGCACGAAGGCTGCAATGACCCACCCGCCCGACATGCCAGAGCTGAAGATAGATGCGGCCACCGGCGTGATGCACCGCTTTGGTGACCCTTCTCCAGGCGGCCACCTGCGCACCGCTGTAGATGCCAGGCGTGCGGGCACAGCCGCGAGCCTGCGGCGAGACCGGTGTGCCTTCGGCGATGATCAGCCCGGCCGAGGCGCGCTGCGCATAGTACTTGGCGGTAATGGCGCGCGGGGCGAGCTGCCAGTCGGTAGCGCGGTTGCGGTTCATTGGCGCCATGACGACGCGGTTCGGCAGCAGCTGGCCGCCGATCGAGTGACGAGAAAACAGTTTCCTTGACATCGTTTGCTTACCTCCGACGATGGCTTGGTACGTCAGCATTGAAGCAATATTCGTACCGGACCATCGCCAGTTAAGTTTGAAAAATACCGGACAATCCACCGACCGGGCGCTTTCGCCGCCCCGGAGCGCAGGCGCTGCCTGCTCGCGCCAGGCGAGCAAGCGTGGAAGTCCGTGGTCACCGCTGCCCACCGTCGCCGGATGGCGGTGGGATGGATCATAAGAGCTTCAGGTTTCGGTCTTGTGGCTTGGCCCGGCCTAGTTGTCTCCGTGGACCCAGAACGCACACCGGCAGCAAGCGGCTGACAAACGCGAGCGACCATCTGAAGGGCTATCAGAGGTCCCTTTGGCGATAAAGTTGCGTGCCCGGCGCGCGGCGGCACACCTTAGGCTGCCGGCAAACCCGATCCGGTCGCTTGGACCGTCTCCCGAAGAGTCGCGGGAACGGGCTTAGTTCGCCTCGCTTTTCGGGTCCCTGCTCAACAACTTGTCGACCGCAGACGCCACCGGTTCACCGTCGTAGAGAATGGCGTCGACGGCCTGCGTGATCGGCATGTCGATCCGCAGCCGGCTCGCCAGGCCAGCGACCGCGCGCGTCGTGCTCACTCCCTCGGCGACATGCCCGAGGTCGAGAAGGATCTGCGGCAGGGTCTTGCCGCTGGCCAATCCCAGCCCGACACGCCGATTCCGCGACAAATCACCGGTGCAGGTGAGAATCAGGTCGCCCATTCCGGCCAGCCCCATGAAAGTTTGCGCCTGGCCGCCCAGCGCCACGCCGAAGCGCGCCATTTCGGCCAGACCGCGGGTGATCAGGGCCGCGCGCGCATTGAGGCCGAGGCCGAGGCCATCACAGACGCCGGTGGCGATGGCCATGACGTTCTTCACCGCGCCGCCGACCTCGACACCCGGCAGGTCGTCGCTGGCATAGATGCGCAAGCGCGGACTGTGCAGGGCGAGCGCTGTGCGCTGCGCGAAAGCGGCGTCGTTGGCCGCCAGCGTAACCGCCGTTGGCAGACCGCGGGCCACTTCGTCGGCGAAGCTGGGGCCCGACACGGCGCCACACAGCGCTTGCACGCCGAGGACGTCAGCGACGACCTGATGTGGCAACTGGGCCGTTACCGCCTCCAGACCCTTGCACGCCCAGAGCAGCGGGCGCACCAGGTCGGCATCGCGCAGCATGCACAGCGTCGGCCGCAAGCCGGCGAGCGGCGTGGCAATGAGCAGCAGGTCGGCATCGGCAACCGCAGCGGCGAAATCGTCGGCGATCCGCAGCGTTTCGGGAAAGCGCTGGCCGGGCAGAAAACGAGGGTTTTCACGGTCCTCGCGCAAGACGCGCCTGACCTCGGCCTGGCGCGCCCACAGGGTGACGACATGCCGGCCACTGAAAGCGATGGCCAACGCGCTACCCCACGCGCCTGCCCCGACTACCGTCAGTTTCATCGCCGCTCAGATTCCCCACACCTGATCGGCGCGTACGAACCCCGACTGTCCGTCGCGATGACGCACCCGTACCCAGCCGCCGGGTGCCGCTTCAAGGTAGTCCAGCACTACGTTCTTCTCGGCTTCGAAAACCACCGCTGCCGCCTCGTCGCCGGTCTGGCGGACCTGCGCCCGCGCTACCGTGACAATCACGGCGCGCTGGCTGCCGAGATACCGGGTCTCAAGCCAGGCCAGGCCGCCGTCGGCATCACGCACCTTGGCCCAGCCTTCGAGATGGACGATCAATTCGACCGGCGTGCCGCGCTTGATGACGAAAAGCTTGTTACCCCTTTGCGAAGGGGCATCGTAGAGAATCGTCGCCGTATCGACGCGCCGGTACTCGATCGCCAGCGCCGGCGCGGTGCATCCCGCGACCAGCAACAAGGTGAGGAATCTTTTCATCGGCAGGCCCGCTTGCTGGCCTGCTTCCCGCTACTGGATGGTCGACTCGCCTGGCGCATCTTTCGCCGCCTCTTGCTGTTGAAGGCGTGACATGTACAGCGCTTCGAAATTGACCGGCTGGAGCATTACCGGCGCAAAGCCGGCACGGGTCACGGTGTCGGAAACGACTTCGCGAGCGTAGGGGTAAAGGATGTTCGGGCAGGCAATCGACAGCAAGGGCTCCATATTCTCGCTTGGAACGTTCTGGATACGGAAGATGCCAGCCTGACCGACCTCGACGAGAAAGACTGTTTTCTCTTCGATCTTGGAAGTCACGGTGGTCGTCAAGGTAACTTCGAAGACACCCTCGCCGATACCCTGGGCATTGGTCTGCAACTGAATGCTGACCTTGGGAGCCTCTCGCTCGAGAAAAATCTGCGGTGCATTGGGTACTTCAACCGACAAATCCTTGATGTAGAGTTTCTCGATCGCAAATACGGGGTTGTCCTGCGTGGGGATTTCTTGTTCGCTCATGGTAATTCTTTGACCTTTGCTGTGAAATGGTGGGTAAAGCTCGGGAAGTGGGTGAGAGTGGGTGTCAAACGCTTTCACCCGCAAGCAAGGGCATCAGTTTGCCCGCACGATCGAGCGCAAGAAGCTCGTCGGAACCACCGACATGCGTCTCGCCGATGTAGATCTGAGGAACGGTGCGCCTGGCAGTTCTTTCGAGCATCTCGGCACGGCGCGCGGGATCCAGATCGATACGCACTTTCTCGATGTCCACGACGCCACGGGCGCGCAACAGTTGCTCGGCGCGAACACAGAAGGGACAGACAGCAGTCGAGTACATCAGCACACGCGGCATGGCGGTCATCTGCGTGCGCCTTTCTTGAGCGGCAGACCGGCTTCGACCCAGGCTACCGTACCACCGTCGAGCGTGTGCACCTTGGAGAAACCGAGCTTGGCCAGTGTCGAGCAGGCAGCGGACGAACGTGCGCCCGACTGGCAGACCAGGATCACCGGAGTGTCCTTGAACTGCTCCAGCTCGCCAACACGTTCCGCGAGCGATCCCGCAGGAATGTTGCGTGAATCGCAGAGGTGCCCGGAAACGTACTCATTGGGCTCGCGAATGTCGATCAGCTGCGCATTCTCGCGGTTGATCAGCAGTGTTGCCTGCGTCGGTGTGAGCGAATTGCCCCCCCCCGGACGACGCACCGAGAGCCCCAGCAGCATCGCGCCACTCACCACGGCGACGGCTACCAGAAGAATGTTCTGTTGTATGAATTCCAATTGAAGCTCCAGAAACTGACACGGCTACGAACCCGGGCAACCCTCAAGACTCCGGCAAGACAAGCGTATGCCGGACGCAGGAGGTGCCCTAATCGCCGCAGAAAACCTCGCGCATCATGCCAATCAACTGCAGCGTGCGGGCGTCACCAACACGATAGTAGACCCGATTGGCGTCCTTGCGCGCGAGCAGAACGCCCTTTTCGCGAAGGATTGCAAGGTGCTGGGAAATATTGCTTTGCGAAGTGCCTACGGCCTCGACAATCTCTTGTACACAAGCATCCTGATCACCAATCACGCACAGAATCTTGAGGCGCAAGGGATGCGATATCGATTTCAGCGCACGTGCCGCCTGCT
>DPSD01000402.1:5395-6822 GCA_003538495.1 Accumulibacter sp. | reverse complement strand
CAAGATCACCATCAAGCACGGTGACATCAAGCACATGGACATGCCCGGCATGACCATGGTCTTCGTGGCCAAGGACAAGGCCTTGTTGGACAAGACCAGCGTCGGCGCCAAGATCCAGTTCATGGCCACCAACGAAAACGGGCAGATGACGGTGACCGACATCCAGCCAGCGAAGTGACTCTTCAGCGCGCAGGTTACCTCCGTTCAGCTGCGGTCGTTCTGGCACTCGCCGGGGCTTCCGCAGCCTTTTTCTGGTGGCAATCTGCGGACCTCTTCCGGCCAGTTCCTGTCGGGATGCTTCGCACGGATGACGCTGCGATGCTCAAACAGGGGGCGCTGATTTATCAGACCCGCTGTGCAAGCTGCCACGGTGTCCATCTGGAGGGGCAAGCCAACTGGCGCGAAAGAGGCGCCGATGGGCGAATGCCTGCACCTCCCCACGATTCAAGCGGCCACACCTGGCACCACCCGGACGATGTGCTGATTCGCATCACCAAGGAAGGGGTGGCGAAGGCCGTCGGCTTGCCCGACTACGCCACCAACATGCCCGCCTTTGGCGATTCGCTCAGCGATGCCGACATCGTGGCCGTGCTGTCCTGGATCAAGTCGCAATGGGCGCCAGAGACCCGACGCCACCACGACGACATCAACCGGCAGGCCCAGCAGCAGTCGCCGCGCTGAACCTGACTTTTTTGTCATCTCCGGGTCATCTTGCCGACCCGGGTCGATCCCTACAGTGACCCCATGGCATTTCGCCATGCGTTCTGTCACGAAAGGAAATCGTCATGTCCGCCTTGATCCGAGCCCTACTGTCCGTGGCTGTCGCCGGTGCGGCGTTCTCCGCCGCAGCGCAGCAAACCGCCGACCACACCCAGCACCACCCGTCCACCCCGGCGGCCAGCACCGCGACCCAGCCGGCCACACCCCAGGCAGGCATGCCCATGGGCATGTCGTCGATGCCGCAGATGCAGCAGCACATGCAAGAGCACATGGCCACGATGCAGTCGCTGCGCGCCAAGATGGCGGCCGCAAAGACACCGGCCGAACGCGAGGCCCTGATGGCCGAGCACATGAAGGCCATGCAAGAAGGCATGGACATGATGAAAGGCATGAAGCCCATGGGCGGCATGGCCGGCATGCAGGGGATGGGTACCCCGGGAGTGGCCACGCCAGACCTGACCCAGCGCCATCAAATGATGGAGATGCGCATGGACATGATGCAGAACATGATGGAAATGATGATGCAACGCATGCCGCCATTGCCCGTCACACCCGGCGCCCAGTGACCGCGCCGACGTTCTGACGCTGTTCTTGTATTCGTATCCAGTTCAGGAGACTGTGTGATGTCGATGTATTCACGGCGGCAGTTTCTGGGCAGCGTGGGCGCCTTGGGGGCTGCGACAGCCTACCCGGGTGCCTGGGCCGCC
>DPSD01000402.1:0-5162 GCA_003538495.1 Accumulibacter sp. | reverse complement strand
ACCCGGGTGCCTGGGCCGCCTCAGCCACGCCGTCAGGCCTTTCTACCGACGAGGTCCTGCGCCTTGAAGCGCAGGCGACGGGCTTTTTCAACCCCTTGCGCCTGCCGGGCACCAGTGGCCTCTTCGGGGTGCTGCCCGTGACGGACTTCAAGGAAGTCCATGTGGTCCGCAGCGAGATCGAGGTGCTGCCGGGGCAGCGCACCCCCGTCCTGGCCTATGCCGTGGAGTCGGGCGGCAAGAAATTCCTCAACCCGGCGCTGCTGGCCCGACAGGGCGATCAGATGCGGGTCAAGCTGATCAACCGCATCGATCAGCCCACCGTCATCCACTGGCACGGCCTGAGCGTGGATTCGCGCAACGACGGCAACGGGCTCCACGTGGTGGCGCCGGGCCAGCAGATGGACTACGCCTTCACCGTGCAGGACCGGTCCTCGATGTACTGGTACCACCCCCATGCGCACGGCTTCATTCCCCGGCAGGCCTACCACGGGTTGGCCAGCTTGCTCTTCGTCGAAGACGAAGACGAAGCCACCCTGCGCAAGGAACTGGCACTGGCTCTGGGTGAATCCGAGATCCCGCTGGTGCTGCAGGACAAGGAATTCGATGCACAGGGACGCCTCCAGTACGCGCCCAGCGCCGCCCAGTCTTTTGGTGGCTGGGTGGGCAGCAGGATGATGGTCAACCTGACCGAGCGTCCGGTGCTCAAGGCGGGTCGCCGCATCGTGCGTTTCCGGCTGCTCAACGGGAGCAACGCGCGCAGCTACCGGCTGGCGTTCCTGCAACAAGGCCGGGCCCTGGGCTTCTACCTGGCGGGCTCGGACGGGGGATTGCTGGCCCAGCCCGTGCGTATCGATCAGACCTTCCTTTCGCCCGGTCAGCGGCTGGATGTGCTGGTGGATTTCCGGGAAGCCGAAGGCGGTCGGCCGGTGACCCTGGCCTCGCTGCCCTTCGATCCGATGCACCAGGAGGGTGGACACGATATGGCTGCGATGGACCACAGCCAACACGGTGCGGCCCAGGGCACCTCTGAGCCCGCAACCATGGCCATGGAAGGCGACGCGCGGGCGCTGATGCGTATCGACCTGACGGCAACCGAAGCGCTCTATGACCGGCGCATGCCGACCCGGCTGTCCAGCCTAGCCGCACCAGTGGAACTGGCGGGCACCCCGCGCCGCATGCAACTGGGCCACGACGGCAAAGGCCACTGGACGATCAACGGTGGCGTGTTCGACCACGCTGCCGTGCCGCTGACAGTGCAGCGTGGTGCGCGTGAGACCTGGCTGATCGAGAACGCCGAACGCAGCATGCCGCACCCCATGCACTTGCACGGCTTCTCGTTCCGGGTGCTCGAACGCCTGGGCAGCCCGGACCAGATCCGTCCCCTGGCAGGGGCACGCGGTCTGCTGCCGCAGGACCTGGGCGTAGTGGACACGCTGCAGGTCTGGCCGGGCGAGTCGGTCAAGATCGCCATCGACTTCTCGCACCCGCACACCGGCGACCAGGACTACGTCTTTCACTGCCACACGCTGGAACATGCCGAGGCGGGAATGATGATGCGGTACGCAGTCAAAGCCTAGGCAACGGAGCACCAGACACCATGAACCACGACCATAACGAAGCCCATGTGCCTTCTTTCTGGCGGCGCCCGGCCGGCATGGCGCTGGCAACGGCTGCCTTGATCGCGGGCTTCTACCTGCTGCGAGAGCACTGGGGCCATGTTATGGGCTTCTGGCCCTATCTGTTGTTGCTGGCCTGCCCACTGATGCACCTGATGCATGGAAATGGTCATGGAGGACATGATCGGCACCCGCAGGCACCCGGTCGCGCACAGGACGACAAGCAGTAGGCCCATGGACATGAGCACACACCAGCACCACAGCAGCCACACCCCACCGACCGTGCCCGCGTCGCCCACCGACCTCAAGGACCCGGTGTGCGGCATGAAGGTCACGCCGCAGTCGGCACACACGCTGAAACACGAGGGGCGACCCTACTACTTCTGCAGTGCCAAGTGCCAGGGCAAGTTCGCGGCGAACCCGCTGCAGTACCTCGTGTCCACGGCACCAGCGGACTCTGCGCCAGCCACCGCCGGCACCGTCTACACCTGCCCGATGCACCCAGAGATTCGCCAGGACCATCCGGGCAACTGTCCCAAATGCGGCATGACGCTGGAGCCCTTGCTGCCGGAAATCGAAGACGACGACAACCCGGAGTTGCGCGATTTTCAGCGCCGCTTCTGGTGGACGCTGCCACTGACCGCCGGGGTGTTTGTGCTCGCCATGTTTGGCCACCGCCTCCAGTGGATGGACATGTCCGCGCAGAGCTGGGTCGAGCTCCTCTTGTCCATTCCCATCGTGCTGTGGGCGGGTTGGCCGTTCTTTTCTCGTGGCTGGCAGTCGGTGATGCATCGCAGTCCCAACATGTGGACCTTGATCGGTCTTGGCACGGGGGCCGCGTTTGTCTACAGCGTGGTCGCGACGGTCGCGCCACAGGTGTTCCCGGATTCGTTCATTTCCATGGGCCGCGTCGCCGTGTACTTCGAGGCGGCCGCCGTGATCATTTCGCTCACGCTGTTGGGCCAGGTGCTCGAACTCAAGGCCCGGTCGCAGACCTCGACGGCCATCAAGTCGCTGCTCGGATTGGCTCCCAAGACGGCCCGCCGCATCCGCGCCGACGGCACCGAAGAGGACGTGCCGCTGAACCATGTGCATGTGGGTGACGTGCTGCGCGTGCGCCCCGGCGAAAAAGTGCCGGTGGACGGCGAGGTGACCGAAGGCGGCAGTGCGGTCGATGAATCCATGCTCACGGGCGAGCCGATGCCGGTGGCCAAACGGGTGGGCGACAAGGTGATTGGTGCCACGCTCAACACCAGCGGCGCGCTGGTGATGCGCAGTGAGCGCGTGGGCGCGGCCACCATGCTGTCGCAGATCGTGCAGATGGTGGCCCAGGCACAACGCTCCCGGGCACCGATGCAGCGCATGGCCGACGTGGTGGCGGGCTACTTCGTCGTCACGGTGGTGGGCATTGCCTTGCTGACATTCTTCGGCTGGGGGCTGTTCGGCCCCGAGCCGCGCTGGGTGTTCGGCCTGATCAACGCGGTGGCGGTGCTGATCATTGCCTGTCCCTGCGCCCTGGGTCTGGCCACTCCCATGTCCATCATGGTCGCGACCGGTCGGGGCGCCACGCATGGCGTGCTGTTCCGGGATGCCGCGGCGATCGAGAACATGCGCAAGATCGACACCCTGATCATCGACAAGACAGGCACATTGACCGAAGGTCGCCCGACGTTCGAGCGCGCCGTTCCCGCGACCGGTTTTGACGCCGACGAGGTGCTGCGCCTGGCCGCCAGCCTGGACCAGGGCAGCGAGCACCCGCTGGCCGAAACCATCGTGCGTGCCGCCCGCGAACGCGGCATGGTGCTGGACAAACCCGAGAACTTCGAGTCTGGCACGGGCATCGGCGTGCGTGGCCAGGTGGCTGGGCGCCAGTTGGCGCTGGGCAACACCGCGCTGATGGAGCAGATGGGCGTCTCGGTCGCGGCGCTGGTGCCGCAGGCCGAGGCTTTGCGTGCAGAAGGTGCCAGCGTGATGCACCTGGCGATGGATGGTCAGTTGATGGGCCTGCTGGCGGTGTCCGATCCGGTCAAGGCCAGCACGCCGGAGGCCTTGGCGACCCTCAAGGCATCGGGTCTGCGCATTGTGATGGCCACCGGTGACGGCCTGACGACGGCCCAGGCTGTGGCCACCCGCCTGGGCATCGACGAGGTGCATGGCGAGGTCAAGCCGGCCGACAAGCTGCTGCTGGTTGAGCGCTTGCAGAAGGAAGGTCGGGTGGTGGCGATGGCCGGTGACGGCATCAACGATGCGCCGGCACTGGCCAAGGCCGATGTGGGCGTGGCCATGGGAACCGGGACCGACGTGGCGATGAACAGCGCGCAGGTGACGCTGGTCAAGGGCGATCTGCGCGGGATCGCGATCGCGCGGGCGCTGTCCGAAGCGACCGTGGGCAACATGAAGCAGAACCTGGTGTTTGCCTTTTTGTACAACGCACTGGGCATCCCGATTGCTGCCGGCGTGTTGTACCCGTTGACGGGTTGGCTGCTGTCGCCCTTGATTGCTGCACTGGCGATGAGCCTGAGCTCGGCGTCGGTGATCGGCAATGCGCTGCGCCTGCGCAACCGATAGCGGACAGATTCACTGCACAAGAGGGCATGCGCCATGGACATCCTTGCACACGGACTGTGGGTGGGTCTGGGCGCCGCGGCCTGGCACCGGCACCGGCCGCTGGACCGCCGGACCGTCGGGCTGGCGGTGGGCTTGGCGGTGTTGCCTGATCTGGTCCAGCTTGCGCCGCTGGTCGCACTGACGCTGTCGTCGTCTGAGGGCTGGGGTGTGCTGCTGGCCTATGCCAATGCGCTGCCCGGGTACGAGCCCCCAATGTCGCCGCTGCTCGCCGGCCTGACCCACCACCTGCATTGCGTAATGCATAGCGCGCTGGTGGCGGGGGCCGTCACAGGGGTACTCTGGCTTTGGCTGAGCCGCTTCTGGTTGCCGCTGTTGGGTTGGTGGTCCCACGTGCTAATCGACGTGTTCACCCATTCGGCCGATTTTTATCCATCCCCGGTTTTCTATCCGGTGACCTACTGGGGGTTTGATGGCGTCGCATGGAACAACACGTGGTTCATGGTGATGAACTATCTGGCCATGGTGATCGTTTTTGCAATGATCTTCCGTCGCAAGTAAAAAAGCCACCCAAGACAGGGTGGCCGTCTTCACGCGAGTGACGCCATCAGTTTTGATGACCCTTGCGCGCCAGGTAGTCGAGGCGAGCGACTTCGTTGCCCACTGTGCTGATCTTCTGACCATCCACGGATTGAACGACCTCTCCCTTGGCAAGGTATGCAGTGCGTCCATATTGGTTGGCTTTTGCCATCTTTCCGTCCTTGAAAATGTAGAGCGTCTCGCCATTGACCAGCGGGACAGTCTGCTTGGCTTCGGCTTGAGCCGCATCCATGGCAAAAGCCGGGATGGTTGCTGCAAACGAAAGGACGAGGATGTTGAACTTGCGAATCATGGTTGCTCCTGAAAGTTTCACGTTGATCGGGTGATGCAACGCGGTACCGAGTACAGGAGCAATGTAGTTAGGACTTACGCAGCGCCCAT
>DPSD01000194.1 GCA_003538495.1 Accumulibacter sp. | reverse complement strand
CTGGTGCCTGCGGTTTCTGGCGGCCTGCACCAGCGCGCGCAGCGCCGAGACGACCCGCCATCTGTTGCGCCTGGGGCATGCCAGCCGTCGCCTGATGCGCGAGTTGCTCGTTCAGCAACCAGCGCTCGATTTCGGCTATGCCAACTCCGGGAAACTGGTGGTTTACCGCGACACGGCGGCGCTGAACGGCGCGCGTCGCCAGGTCGATTTTCAGAGCCGATCAGGGGGCGATCCGGAGTGTCGCCAGCAAGTGCTCGACGGCGCCGCATGCGTTGCCATCGAACCGGCTCTCGACCGTATCCGCCGGGAAATCGTCGGCGGCGTTCATACGCCCAGCGAGGACAGCGCCGATTGCTATCGTTTCAGCGTCGGCCTGCTGGACCGGATTCGCATCGCCTCGCCGGCACTCTGCTGCCTTTTCGACACGGAAATTCATCGCCTACGGGTCCGACGAAGCGAGATCGTGGGGATCGACACCAGCCGGGGGCGGCTCGAGGCAGACGCCTACGTACTCGCCACGGGCACCGACAGTGCACGGCTGACACGCCCGCTGGGACTGTCACTGCCGATCTACCCGCTCAAGGGCTACAGCCTGACCGCGCCGATTGCCGACCCGGGCGCTGCGCCGACGCTCAGCGTCACCGACTTTCAGCGCAAGATGGTCTACGCTCGGATCGATGGCCGCCTGCGCGTTGCCGGGATCGCCGACATCACTGGCTACGATCGCGCGATCGACCCGCGGCGAATGGCCGCGCTGGTCGCCGAGGCACGCGCGCTCTTCCCCGGCGCGGTCGACTACCGGCAGGTGGAAGGCTGGGCAGGATTACGACCGGCGACCCCGAGCGGCCGGCCGATCCTGGGGCGCACGGCGTACGACAAGCTGTGGCTCAACGTCGGCCACGGCGCACTCGGCTTCACCCTGTCGCTGGCCAGTGGCCGCGCCGTCGCCGACCTGATTGGCGGACGGCCACCGTGGGTGTCGCTCGATGGCTTCACTTTGCCGGGGGTAGCACCCTGACAGGACAGGCGAAGACTTGCCAAACGGCGCAGACCGTCAGCCTGGCAAGCAACACCGGATTTCCCGCGCCTTTGCCGCGAGGGTGGCTTCACCCTGCCGGCTGCCCGCCGTCTTCGGCGCCTGCTTGGCGGCTGATCCGGATCTCATGGATCCGTCGCCGCGACGCACGTTCGATTCTTACCTCAAGGCCTTCAAGGAGCAGGCATTCGCCGGCAGCGGGAATGCGTTCGAGATGGCTGATGATCCACAGATTTGCCGAGTCATACGGCCGGCCGGAAAGAGACAGACCGAAATAGGCTTCGATGACCCGCAATTCGGTGGTGCCGTCGACCAGCAGTTCGTTGCCACCGGCAGTCTTGAGCAGCGCCTGGGTGTCAGGCGGTGCTTCGTGGTCATCGTAGATGTCGCCGACCAGCTCTTCAAGGATGTCCTCGAGCGTGAAAATCCCGCGCAGTGCGCCGAACTCATTGACCACCACCATCAACCGCTCCTTGTCGGCCTTCAACACCTCCAGCAGACTGTCTACCGGTTGGTTGGGAGGAACGAACAGCGGCTCGCTGCCGACCTCGCTCAAGGTCTTGTCAAGACTGCCGTGCGCAACCTCGCCGAGGATCGCCTGCAGCGTGACGACCTGATTGATTTCGTCCGGATTTCCCGAGTGCAGCGGGATCCGGTAGTGCGAACTGGCAATGATCTCGTTCAAGGCATCGCGGATGCTGCGATTGCCGTCGAGCGAGAAGATCTGGTGGCGATGCACCATGATGTCACTGGCGCGCAGCGTACTGAAGTCGAAGATCCGCCGAATCATCTGGTGTTCGCCGGCTTCGATCGATCCCTCCCGGGTGCCGTGCGCAGCCAGCGCGATCAACTCGGTGTCGGTTACCGTGGGGTCCTTCGGCGGGCTGGAGAAGCTGTGCATCCAGTGGATGAGTTTTTCCAGAGCCCAGACCAGGGGAAACAGCAGCTTGCCAAGAATTTCCAGGGGAGCCGCCGCCAGCAGCGCCATCACGATGGCGTAGCGCGAGGCGTAGGTCTTCGGGGTGATTTCGCCAAAGATCAGCAGCAGCAGGGTGATCGCTCCCACCGCCAGGCCCGGACCCAGATGGCCGAAGTGCTCGGTCGCGACCACCGTCGCCAGCGTCGCGGCCCCGGTGTTGACCAGGTTGTTGCCGATCAGAATGATCACCAGCGTGCGGTTGAGGTTGCTCTTCATCCGGTGCAGAGCCCGGGCACCCAGCCGCTGTTCCTTGAGCAGCGATTCGGTCCGTGCCCAGGACAGCGAGGTGATGGCGGTCTCCGATCCCGAGAAGAAGGCCGAGAGCAGCAGCATGATGACTAGCAGGAAAGCTTCAAACACGGCGCGGTGGCATCCAGAATGAGTCGGGTTCCGGCCCAGCCGGCCCGGGGGGAAGCGAACGAGGAAGACGGTTTTCCGGTGTTGATACACCAACCACGGGAGGAGCGCAATATTCGCCGTCGTTCAGCCGCGGGACGCCGAAGGGCGCCAAGCTTGGGGAGCGCTGGAGGGTCGGTGACGGTTGGCGGCGAGCCGAAGAACTGCTGCTTCAGAGCGAGGCGTACCAATTCCATACGCCCGATGGCTGGTTTGACTTTGGCATCAAGCTGTCTGATAATCGTCCGCCGTGCAAGAAAGCATGGGAAATCATTCATTTCGATGACTGCTCTTAACGGCGCCGAGATCGCGACTGGCTTGACGGCGTGGCCGCCAGGAGTGTCGCCACGTGGCTCCTTTCGGTTCCTGTCCGCTCACGCCACGCCAAATGCGCTGCCGCTGGTCGTTCGGCAAAAGCGTCAAATCTGACTCGAGGGTTGAACAATGGATCCAGCACTCTGGATAGAGTTGGTCGTTTTTGTGGTCCTGCTGGGATTTTCGGGTTTCTTTTCAAGCACCGAAACCTCGCTGTTCTCGCTGAGCTCGTTCCAGATCGATCAGATGCGCAGCGCCAAGAACCCGCGCATCGAACTGATCGAACGTCTGCGAAGCGAGCCCAGGCGCCTCATCGTGACCATCCTGATCGGCAACGAGTTTGTCAACGTTTCGGCGTCCGTCATCTCGGCGGCGGTGATCATCCATCTCTTCGGCGCGGAAAACGAGATGATCAACCTGCTGGTGATGGTGCCGATCCTGCTGCTGTTTGGCGAGATCACCCCGAAGGTTCTGGCGATTCGCAACAACGTGGCGTTCGCGACATTCCAGGCGCGTCCGATTGCTCTTTTCGCGCGACTGATCACGCCGCTGCGCGAAGTGATCCGCCACATCGCCGAGTTCTTCATTACCCTGCTCGTCGGCAAGCAGCGCTCGCAGGGCAACCTGGTTACCGAGGACATGATTCGCACCCTGGTCATCGACGCTGTCGGCGAGGGCGCTCTGGACAGCCAGGAAGCGCACTACATCGAAAAAATCTTCGACTTCGGCAGCAAATCGTTGCGCGACATCATGCGGCCACGTTCGGACATCGAGTTCCTGTCAGCGGACCTGTCGGTGCCGGAGCTGATCGCCGCGATCAAGTCCAGTCGCCAGTCGCGCTATCCCGTCTTCCGGGAACGCCGCGACGCCATTCTGGGCATTCTGCACACCCGCGACCTTCTCGGTGTCGACCTGGCCAAGCTGGAGCGCGATCCGCACGCCCTTCGCAAGCTGCTGCGGCAGCCGAATTTCTTTCCCGAAACGAAGCCGGCAGTCGAGCTGTTCCACACCTTCAGGCAACGCAAGTTGTCCTTCGCGCTGATCGTCGACGAGTATGGTGGCGTCACCGGCCTGGTGACCATGGAAGACCTGCTCGAATGCGTGTTCGGCGAGATTGCCAGCCCGTCGGATATCGAAATCCCTGACCGGCATCTGCTCAGTCAGTTCGACGATGGCCGCCGCCTGATCGACGCCGGCATGGCTCTCGACGAGTTCAACCAGATGTTCCAGGTGGAAATCGTCAGCCGCGACGCCGAGACCATCGCCGGCGCATTGCTCGATGCCTTCGGCGAGCTGCCGGCGACCGGCGCGGCAATCGTCCTTTGCGGCATCAAGCTGACCGTCGAGAGTGTCGAGCAGAACCGCATCACGCGCGTCCTGGTCGAGCCGCCGAAGGAAGCGATCGGCGAGCCCGGGGCAGGCGCCGCCGAAAGCGTCGCGGCGAGCCACAAGCCGCCAGCTGCTGCGCTGGAGATACCGCCTGCAAGCTCCGCGTCGACCACCGGGGGCGACTCGAAATGACGGATATCTGGCTTACCCTGCTGTTCATGGTCGCTTGCCTGATCGCAGAAGGATTCTTTTCCGGGTCCGAACTCGGCATCGTCAGTGCCGATCGCATGAAGCTGCGCCACGACGCGGCCAAGGGTTCGCGGGGCGCGCGCCTGGCCCTCGAGATGCTCGAGAAGCGGCCGGAGTGGTTGTTGTCGACCACCCTGGTCGGAACCAACATCGCGGTCGTCGCCAACTCGACGATCACCACCGCGATGATGATCTCGCTGTTCGGCGAGGCGGGCAGCTGGATGGCCGTGCTGGTGGTGGCGCCGCTGATCTGGGTGTTCGGCGAGATCGTCCCGAAAAGCGTCTTCCAGCAGCGCGCCGATGCCTGGACGCCTTACCTGATCTACGTGCTGCGCGCCTTCTCGATCCTTTTCTCGCCGATCCTGATCGTCTTCGTGACCCTCTCCAAGTTGCTCTCAAGGTTTGCCGGCGGTGCCGACGAGCACAATCCCTTCACCTTGCGCGAACAGATTCTGAGCATGGTGCAGATGCCACCACAGGAGGGAGGAGACATCCAGTCGATCGAGAAAACCATGATCCGGCGGATGTTCAGTTTCTCCGAAACCACGGTGTCGAAGGTGATGGTGCCATTGATCGACGTCGCCGCGGTCGAGAAGAGCTGCACCGTCGGCGAGGCGGTGCGCCTGGCGGTCACCGGCTCGCACGTTCGCTTGCCGGTCTTTGACGGGCGAATCGATCGGGTGATCGGCGTGCTCAACACCATGGACCTGCTCGGGGTCGATGAGTCGTCGTCGATCGAGCCCTTCATCAGCCCGACACGCTATGTCCCGGGCAGCAAGAGTGCCGAGTCGATGCTCGTCGAGCTGCGCAAGGACGGCGACGCGATGGCTGTGGTGATGGACGAGTTCGGCGGTGCCGAAGGAATCATCACCATCGAGGACATCATCGAAGATGTCGTCGAGGATATCCAGGACGAGTACGACCGGCAGGAGAAGCCGGCCGGGTGGCTGAAGAAACTTGGCCACCGTGACTATCTGGTCAGCGCCCGTGCCGACACCGCAATGCTTGGTGAGAAACTGGGCTTGAAGCTGCCAGTCGGGGACTACGACACCTTGTCGGGCCTGTTGCTGGAACATGCGCGCGAGATCCCGAAGGCCGGAGCCGTCATCGAGGTGGCCGGCGTCAAGTTCACTATCCAGCGCGCCACGCCGCAGGTCATTCAGGAAGTACAGATCACCTGGTAGGCCGCTGCCGCGGGCGCTCCGACCAGCCGGCGCCCGCCCGCGCGAACTCACGACCTGGCGCGCCGCCGCCGGCTGATGGTGGTCAGGGTAGCGACAGCGCTTGGTCGCCGACTTCGGCGAGCGGCGTCACGGTGACCGCCACGTCTAGCTCGTGTGCCCCGCCGCCGAGGATCACCCCCCGTAGCGGCGACACGTCGGCAAAATCGCGTCCCCAGGCGAGTGTGATGTGCTGGGTGTCGGGCAGCAGGTTGTTGGTCGGATCGAAGTCGACCCAGCGGCCTCCTTCGAGCTCCGGGCAATAAACCGAGACCCAGGCGTGCGAGGCGTCGGCGCCAACCATCCTGGGCTGTCCCGGCGGTGGCCGCGTCAGCAGGTAACCACTGACGTAGCGCGCGGCCAGACCCTGTGAGCGCAGACATGACAGCATCAGGTGAGCGAAATCCTGGCAGACGCCGCGCTTGTTGGCCAGCACTTCGAGCACCGGCGTGGCGACCGTGGTCGCTTCGGAGTCGAACTCGAATTCATCATAGATGCAGCTCATCAGCGCCTGAACCGCCTCCAGGATCGGTCGTTGCGGAGTGAAGCACTGCCCCGCGTAGCTGGCGAACTCGTGCTTCACCCGCACATGCGGCGATTGGAACTGGAAGCGGCCGGCGTCGAGCAGGACCGGGCGGGAGCCGTAGGCCAGCGCCTCGCGCACGCTTTCCCATGCTGGCGAGGTGTGCAGATAGCCGGGCCACGCGCGTGCCGGTCGCCCTGGGGCTGGTCTTGCGGGGTTCGCAAGCAGATCGGTCCGCGTGGCGTCCACCGGCAAATGCGGCCAGACCTCGATGGTACTTTCGGCGCGAACAGCCAGGCGGTCGTGCGAAAACTCGATCGCCAGCTCACGGACCGGATTGCCAAAGCTGTCACGGCGCTCGCGGGTCGCGGTCACCGAGGGCGAGACGCTGATCTGGTGCGTCAGGCAGCGCTGCCATGGGCAATCACGCGGTGTCAGATGCAGCAACTGGCGCGACAGGGACACCGGACTGTCGTACTCGTAGATCGTTTCGTGCAGCACGTGATAGCGGGCGGTGGGCGAGCGCACGGCGATCAAGATGTCAGGGTGTAGCGGCTGATGTCGCCGACGTGGCTGAAATAGCGCATCGCCAGGCGGTCCGAAAGCGCTGCCGCGGCGATCGCGATATCGTTGAGCAGGGCGGCGAGCTGGAGGCAAGGATCGCAGGAACGGCACTCGCTGAAGCTTGTCTGCTCGAACTGGCCGAGGTCGAAGCCCTGCAGTCGCGCCAGCGCCGCGCGCAGGGCCTGGTCTCGCGGACCGCCGAGCAGACGGGTCAGATTGTCGAGGTAGCGGATCAGGATTTGCAACTGAAAGGCGACGGAGTGCGGATTGCCGTCGTCGAGAACGACCAGATCCAGTGCTGGCAGCAGCTCTGGCTGAGTCATGTAGCGCGAGCGGTAGGTAATGATGCTGTCGGTCAGTTCGAGCAGCCACTCGAGGCCGCCGGGAGCGCGTGTCGAATCCAGGCGCAGGAAATGGGCCACGGCTCTGGCGAGGAAGATCAGTCGTTCGATGCGCCTGCCGATGATCAGGAAGCGCCAGCCGTCGTCGCGGGTCATGTTGTCCATCGCGAAACCGGCCAGCGACGACGAGGCAAGCAGGACCTGATCGAGAAAGGCCAGCGCTTCGCCGAGTTCGGGCGGCGTTCCCCTGCTGGCCAGCCTGCCATAGGCTTGCAGCTGGTGTTGCAGGCGATTGAGTGCGTGCCAGTTGTCCAGCGAAAAGCGCTCGCGTACCTGTGCCGCGACCCACAGCAGGCGGCGAATGTCACCCGCCAGTCCGTCGCCCCACTCCTTGCCGCAGATTGCCGCGAGCACCAGGGCTTCTCTAGGTGCTTGCGCAGGCGGCACCGCAGCCGGCGGCGCATCGCTGCCGGTCTCCGGCTCGACGACCGGCAGGAGCTTCAATGCCAGGCACAGATCGAGCGCCGAAGCCAGTGCCGGCTGTGAGTCGGCGCCGGCATCGACCAGTCGTGAGAGCGCGACGCGCAGGATTCGGGAAGTCTTGTCGCAGCGTTCAGCGTAACGGCCGAACCAGTACAGGTTCTCGACCACTCGCGACGACAGGTTGAGCCCGCCGCGCACCAGATCGGCCTTGCCGATCGAGTGCTTGAGCAGGCTGAAGGTGTTGACCGCGGCCTCGGTAAGCACCCAGGTGTCCTTGCTCGATCCGCCGCGCTGCATCGAGATGATGCGCGCGTTCGACTCCGCCGAGACGCGCGCCAAGCCGCCCGGCATCACCACATGCCCGGCCGGGGTCGCGGCGACAAAAACCCGCAGGCCGACGCCGCGGGGCAGCAGACCGCGCTTGTGCGAGGCACTCCAGGTCGGTGCCTGCGAGTAGTTGACCAGTTCCTGCGCGACGTAGGCCTGTGGTCTGGCGCGCAGCCGGTCGATCATTTCTGCGCGGGCGTTGCCGTGAAGTTCGTTGCCGAACAGCGGGTCGAAATTCTGCGACGGGTAGGAGCCCTTGATCACCAGATGGTTCAGGTTCTCGATCGTATACTCCAGCGCGGCTTTCTCGCCACACCACCAGGTGGCCACCGATGGCATCGCCAACGGCTCGCCAAGCAGTTTCTTACAGGCTCCGGGCAGGAATCCGGGTAGCGCCGCGGACTCGATCAGGCCGCTGCCGAGGGAATTGGCGACCAGTACATTGCCGGCGCGCACCGCCTGCAGGAGGCCCGGGACGCCCAGCGCCGAGTCGCTGCGCAGTTCGAGCGGGTCGCAGTAATCGTCGTCCAGCCTGCGCAAAATGGCGTGCACCCGCCGCAAGCCGCCGAGCGTCTTGAGGTAGACCGATTCACCGCGGACCGTCAGATCCTGCCCTTCGACCAGCGGAAAACCGAGATAGCGCGCGAGATAAGCGTGCTCGAAGTAGGTCTCGTTATAGGGACCGGGTGTCAATAGCACGATCAGCGGTGTCTCCGCGCCGTGCGGTGCCCAATAGGTCAGCGCTTTCTGCAGTTCACGGAAGAACGAGGCGAGGTGCTCGACGTGCAGGTCGCGGAACTGCTCGGGATAGGCACGGCCGACGATGGTCCGGTTCTCGATCGCGTAACCTGCTCCGGAGGGCGCCTGGGTACGGTCAGCGATGACCCACCAGCGGCCGTCCGGCGACCGTGCCAGGTCGGCGGCGTACAGATGGAGGAAGGTGTCGCCGGCCGGCTTGACGCCCTGGCATGGCCAAAGGAAGTTGTTGTGGCCATAAACCAGCGCCGGCGGCAGGGTGCCGTCGGTGAGCAGCGTCTGCTCGCCGTAGAGGTCGCTCAGCACGGCGTTGAGCAGGCGCGCGCGCTGGGTGACCGCACCGGCGATTTGCCGCCACTCGGCAGCCGACAGGATCAGCGGCAGCGGATCGAGTTCCCACGGCCGGTCGGCGCCTTCGGGGTCGGCGTAGACGTTGTAGGTGACGCCATTCTCGAGGATGCGCCGCCGCACGTAGTCGAGCCGGTGACGCATCTGTTCGGGCGTGGCCGATTCGAGGTGCGCAAAGAAGGGCTGCCACGCGTGGCGGACGCAGCCGTCGTCGGCGAGCATCTCGTCGAAACGGTCGGGGGTCTGCGGGTAGGTCGACAGCAGGGATCGCGTCATCAGGGAAACAGGCGCGGGATTCACCCCGCGCCGACCGGTTTCAGAAACGGCGCAAGTCTAGCGTAAACGGAAAGCCGGCATTGGCTGGCGCTGGCTGCAGGTCGATTTCACCAGGCGTGTGGCCAAAGGGCGTGAACCGCGCGAGACGGCGGCCCTCGGCCTCGTTGGCGTTGACCGGATAGCGCTCGGGGTTGCGGCCACCGGGGTGCTCGACGTGATACTGGCAGCCCCCGAGCGAGCGCTTCATCCAGGTGTCGACCAGATCGAAAACCAGCGGCGCGTGCACACCGATCGTCGGGTGCAGGGCCGACGGCGGATTCCAGGCCCGGTAGCGGACGCCGGCAACGAACTCGCCGACCTTGCCGGTCGGGCGCAGCGGCAGGGCGCGCCCGTTGCAACTGACCACGTAGCGGTCACTGGCCATGCCGGTGACCTTGACCTGCAGGCGCTCCAGCGAGGAGTCGACGTAGCGC
>DPSD01000449.1:2411-3071 GCA_003538495.1 Accumulibacter sp. | reverse complement strand
CGTATCGAAGGGGTCCGCAGCCGTTCCCGACTATCCGCCGCACAGGCCAATCTGAACCAGGCTAGAGGAATCACGCCGTGACCCGACCAACCTTCATTCCGACCTGGGCCGCTGCTGGTATGACGGCCATTCTGCTGGCGCTGTTTTCCCTGTCTGCGCCGATCATCGCCCATGAAGGCCATGACCACGGGGGCACCGCGAAGCCTGCCGACGCCCGACTGGCACCACGCTTCGAGGTGCGCAGCGAGGATGTGGAAATCGTCGGGGTGCTGGCCGACAAGGATCTGCTCATCTATGTCGACCGCGCCAGCGACAACGGGCCGATTCAAGGCGCACAGATAGAAGTCGAAGGGCAGGGGATCAAAGGGCTTGCCAGTGCGATGGGCGACGGGGTCTATCAAATACCCGCGGCCGCCCTTGCCCAAGCCGGCAAACACCCCCTGACGCTGACGATTCAGGCAGGGGAAATCGTCGATCTGCTCTCCGCCACCCTGGAGGTGGGAGAAGTCCCGGCGGCAGCGTCCGCCAAGGAAACTACCGAACGTCCGTGGTGGCTCTTCGCAGGGATTTCGCTGCTCCTGCTCTGCGGCGGCCTGGTCACGCGTCGCCTGCGGCGCCAGGCAAGAGAAAGGGCGATTCACCATGTCTGATTACCGCAAC
>DPSD01000449.1:0-2103 GCA_003538495.1 Accumulibacter sp. | reverse complement strand
CCAGCCGTGACGCCCTTGTCCTGCTGTTGGCCGGTCTGCTCACGGTTCAGGTCTGGGCGCACGGCGGTGAGGACCACGGCGACGAGAAGAAATCCACCTCAGCCCCGCTGGCGGTCGCCCCAGTCCACGCCCAAGGCCAGGTGGCCTTCATCGAGCCTGCCTTGCGCTTGCCGGATGGCAGCGTCTTCGTGCCGAAATCGGCACAACGGCAACTGGCGCTACGCACCCAGACGGCACGCAAAGGCGAGTTTCCCCGCACCGTCGAACTCAATGGCCGCGTCGTCGGCGACCCCAATGCGGGCGGACGCGTGCAGACCTTCCAGAGCGGGCGGATCGAGGCCGGCCCGAAAGGACTCGCCGTACTCGGCCAGCGGGTCAGCAAAGGACAGCTGCTCGCCTGGCTGCAGCCGGCGTCCAGCGCCATCGAACGCGGTTCGCAGCAATCGGTGCTGGCCGAACTCGCGGCCCAGGAAACCGTCCTCGAACGCCGTGTCGCACGCCTCAGGCAACTGGAAGGCAGTGTTCCGCAGAAGGACATCGAGCAGGCACAGATCGAACTCGCCGCGTTCAAAAAGCGAAAAGCCGCGGTCGGCGGCAGCCTCGGCCGCGAAGCGCTGGTGGCGCCGGTCAGCGGTGTCGTCAGCGCGGCCAACGCCGTCGTGGGTCAGGTAGTCGATGCGCGGGAGGTGGTCTTCGAGGTGATCGATCCACAGCGCCTGGCGGTCGAGGCGCTGGCCTACGACCCGCTGTTGCTCGCCGGCTTGGCCAAGGCCAGCGCGCCGGTGGCCGGCGGCGTTCTCGAGCTTGCCTTCGTCGGCATCGGGCGCACTCTCAAGGAGCAGGCCATGCCGGTACTGTTCCGTGTCGAATTGCCGAAAACCGGCGAGTTGCCTGCGCTTGCGGTCGGCCAGACACTCAAGGTGCTGGCTCAGACCAGCGGGCTCCAGTCCGGCGTCGCTGTTCCTGTCGTCGCCGTGGTGCGCAATGCGGCCAATGAATCGGTGGTCTGGGTGCACGAAAGCGCCGAGCATTTTGTCTTGCGCAAGGTCAGGAGCGCGCCGCTGGACGGCCATTCGGTGGCCGTGACCGACGGGCTGAGCGGCGGCGAGCGGGTCGTCGTACAGGGCGCCGCATCGCTGTCCCAGATTCGTTGAGGGCGCGCCGTGTTCGATTTGATCATCAACACCAGTCTCAAGCAGCGCCTGATCGTGCTGGGCGTCTCGTTGCTACTGATCATTTATGGCGCCCTGACCGTGCGCAGGATGCCGGTAGACGTCTTTCCCGACCTCAACAAGCCGATGGTCACGCTGATGACCGAAGCCGGCGGCATGGCGCCGGAAGAGGTCGAGCAGTTGATCACCTTCCCCGTCGAATCGGCGATGAACGGGATGCCCGGCGTGACGCGCGTGCGCTCCGTGTCGGGTATCGGCCTGTCGGTGGTGTATGTCGAGTTCGCGTGGGGCAGCGAGATCTACCGTAATCGCCAGCAGATCGCGGAGCGTCTGAACCTGGTGCGCGAGCAGTTGCCGCAGGGCATCGTTCCGCAGATGGGGCCGATCTCGTCGATCATGGGCGAGATCCTGCTCATCGCCCTGCCAGCCGACCCCGACAAGGTCAGCCCGATGCAGGTCCGCGAATACGCGGACTGGGTCATTCGCCCGCGCCTGCTGACCATCGCGGGCGTCGCGCAGGTCATTGCCATCGGTGGCCAGGTCAAGCAGTACCGCATTGAACCCGATCCGGCCCGCATGCAGGCGCTGGCAGTGACGCTGAGCGAACTGGGAGCGGCGCTGAAAAACTTCGGCGGCAACACGGCTGGCGGTTTCGTCGATGCCGGCGGACGCGAGTACCTGATCCGCAACATCGGCCGCAGCAGCCGGCTCGAAGACCTGCAGAACCAGCCGGTGGCGACGCGTCAAGGGCAGGTGATCCTGCTCCGCCAGGTCGCCTCGGTCACCTTGGCGCCGGCCATCAAGCGTGGCGATGGCAGTTTCCAGGGCAAGCCGGCCGTCATTCTCTCGGTGCAGAAGCAACCGACGGCGGACTCGGTGGCCTTGACGCGTGCCGTCGAAAGAGCCCTCGCCGAGATGGGCAAGAGTCTGC
>DPSD01000161.1:4609-9732 GCA_003538495.1 Accumulibacter sp. | reverse complement strand
GAGCCAGCCGAGCATGGCGTCGGCCGCCGCTTGCCAATGCGCATCGAGCATCAGCGTATGGCCGGCGCGCGGAATCACCGCCTCCTCGGCCTGCCAACGCACGGCCGTCAAGCCCAGCAGCCCAGGTTGGAAGACCGCGTCCGCGGCACCACCGACAACCAGCACCGGCAGCGCTGGCCGCCGCCCGCCGATGCGCATCGCCAACAGCGACAGGTCCAGGATGGCGCGGCGCGATTCGGGCTGGAATAGGCGGGCGAAGCGGATCAGATCGTCGGTTCTGGTCTCGCGTGAGTAGTACACCTCGCGCATCGTCTGCAGGGTTTGCGCGGTGTAGGCGCCGCCGGTGGCGCGCGCCTGCTCGCCGAAAAATGCCGGATGGGTCAGCGCGAGATTCATCGTGGAGCCAAGTATGCCGCCGGGAGGCACCGGCGACATCAGGATCGCCGCGCGTGCCGGATGCTGCTCGAGCAAACGTTCGACGACCACCGTCCCCATCGAGTGGCCGATCACGACTGCCGGCGCCGGCAAGCCTTGCGCGACCTGCGCCAGGTCCTGGACATAATCGTCGATCCCGAACGAGTCGAGCCGCTCGCGGCCCTCGCTGGCGCCATGGCCCGCCAGATCGAGCGCATGGCAGTCGAAACCGTGGCGGCTGAAGTACGGCAGGAAATACGCGTCCCAGCAGCGCGCCGTGGCGTAGCCACCATGGACAAAGATCAGCGGCGGGAGATGGGTCTGACTGGAAGCCGGACGGTGCAGGGTATGGATGCGTCGAGAGGTCATGGCGGCGACGACTGTATCACAGCGTCGCACGCCGGGTACCAACTGGCGGCTGGGGAATGGGTCGGGAAATTGGCCGGTGACAGCGCAGCGCCCGACCCCCCCTGCTCCGGCCGCGTGCGCCTTGGCACGCGCGAGTCCGCCGCGTTCAGGCCGTCGCCGCGCAGAGCCATCCGCTCACCGATCCCGCGCCAGGCCACGTCGAGCCATGCTGTTGCACCCGTCCCTTCTCGATGCTCGGCGTGGACCCGCACCGATAGCCGGTGCGATGACAGCAGTTGGCCTGCATTCTGGTCTCTCCAGGGCGATCAAACGCGGTCAGTCAATCGCGTCCGCCGCAGGAGCAGGACGGACGTGATAAAGGCCTGCGGGCCAGATGGATCCTCGGCGGCAATCCCGGCACGCAGGGTGGTTTCTTCAGCCGCGGGTCTGGCGGGAGAATGCTTGGCTGAAGCCGGCGACTAGCTGCCGCCCAGAGCTGAGTGCCAAAGCCGGGAATGCGTTGCGGGCAGCAAGGTGGATAAGGCGTGTGCTGCCCCCATCGGACGAACCGCAATTGAGTGCGTCGAGTGTTACATGAGTCGTCCGTTCGGTGCTTCTACCGCGATTGCTTCCGCGTGGTCCGCCTCCGGAACCATTCCATGCCCGGCAGGAGGCAGCGCGTGTCCGCGAGCGACTCAAAGATTTCGGGCGTTCTACATGGCCGGACATGCCTGAGCAGCGTCGCCGTAGCGCCGGCGGCGATTCTGCTCGGTCTCGGTTATCTGGGCATCAAGCAGTAGCCTCCCGCTGCGGCAGTCGCCGTCGAAAAGCCGACCATCGCGCTGTCCGCGTTGCAGCAAGGAAGCCTTTTCCCGATAGCTGCGGCAAAGGGGTTTTTCGCCGAGGAAGGGCTCGCGGTGACGCTCGTTCCGGTTCCCGCTCCCGTGCCCACCGGCGACAAACGGCCATACCGTCTGCTCCTGGCCCCGGACCAACGCCGTTCACAAGCTGTCGCCCTCCTCCGCCTGGTAGGCGTCGCGCATCTCCCGCTTTAGCGTCTTGCCGGCGGCGTTGCGTGGGAAGTCTTCCATGATCCGCAGCGCGTGCAATCGCTGATAGCGGGCTCCGACGCGTTCGTTGATCCAGTCGCGCAGCGCGTCGGCGCCGACCACGGCACCGGCATGCAGGATCACCGCGGCGACCGGGGTCTCGCCCCACTTTTCGTGTGCCACCCCGAATACGGCGACTTCCCGGACCGCCGGGTGCCGCGCCGCAACCTCTTCGACATCGCGCGGATAGATCTTGACGCCACCGCTGTCGATCATATCCTTCTTGCGGTCGACGAGGTAGAGGTAGCCCTCGCCGTCGGTATACCCGAGATCGCCGGTGTACAGCCAGCCGTCGCGCAGCGCCTGCGCGGTCAGGTCGGGGCGGCCGTAGTAGCCGCCCATCAGCGACGGCCCGCGGCCGACGATCTCTCCTACTTCGCCGCTCGGCGCGTCGCTACCGTCTTCACGGACGATACGCATTTCGTAGAAGCACGGAGGCGATCCGACCGAACCTGACTTGCGCACCGACTGCGTCTTGTCGAGGATCGTCCAGAAACCCTCGGTAAGGCCGTAGAGTTCGTAGAAGCGGTCGGGCAGCAGGCTGTTGAGCAGATCCTTGTGTTCGCGGTACAGGGGCGCACCGAGCGACAGGATCATCTGCAGCGACGAGAGCTTCTCGGGCGAGAAATTCGGCGCGTTGAGCACGGCGATGATCTGCGCCGGCACCATCATGGTGTGCGTTACGCCCTCGCGGGAGATGATTTCGATCGCCTCTTCGGCGTCGAACTGGCGCTGCAGGACGTAGCGCGCGCCAAGATAGAAACAGGGCATCAGGGTGACGAAAGCACCATTGAAGACGATCGCACCGGTGTGCAGCACCACCGACTCCGGACTCATCCGCCAGGCCGATGCAAACAGGGTGCCGTACATGGAACGGACGAAATGGCTGTGCACGATCCCCTTCGGCAGTCCGGTGGTACCGCTGGTATACATGATGTTGAACAGGTCGTCGGAGCGCATCGCCGGAGCATCGACGGCGCCCTCCGGACAGGTCTTGAGCATAGACGCGTAGTCGGGATAGTCGCCGCTGGCGCCGTCGACCATCAGCACGTGGTCGGCAGCCAGCCCGGGTAATTCCTGGCGAGCCTGATCAAGCATCGGCGCCATCGAGCGCTGGCTGACGACGCAGTTGGCTCCTGAATCACGAAGCAGGCTGGCCAGGCCGGACGGCATCAACAGTGGGCTCAGCGGCACCAGCACCGCGCCAATCGACGGCACCGCCCAATAGACTTCGAGCAACTCGCGACAATTCGACAGGGCCGTGGCCACCCGGTCGCCTTTGCGCACTCCCAGCCAGCTCAGCAAGCGGGCACAACGTCTGACGCGCACCTCGAACTGCTGCCAGGTCAGGCGCTCCTGCTCGAAAACGACAGCGACCCGATCGGGTCGAAACTGCGCGTGGTGTTTGATCAGCGTCGAAAGTTGCAGCATTTCCATCCTCCCGTGCGTGCAGCTTTCCGCTTGGGCGGTTGCGGAATCCCGCTGCATAAAGTAGCCCCGGCGCCTACGGCAGCGACGACGCTCACTCTCACCCTGTCACCCCTTCACCCCAGCACCCCAGCACCTGTTGGCCCGCCTGCCGAGCCCTTGAGTCGACTGCCAGATGATTGCGTTCGCGCCATCTGGCGCGCCTCCCCGGGCAGCGCCGACAGGAAGATCGATCGATTGCCTGCTGGCGGCGACCTTCTTCACCGCAGCGCAACATAGCAATACTATACAAAGTCGCGGCGGCGTGCAGCGAAAACGGCTGCCTAACTTCAGTGCGCACTTCTACGAAGTCCGCGGCAGCGACCATCAACCCGTCCACGCCCTACAGAATGCTCATCCTCTGGTCGTTTCGCCCTGCTGTGGAATTATCTTCTCCTTAACCTCCAAGGGGGGTGAACAAATGGTGCCCGGAGGAGTAGAATTAATTGTGCGGTGCAGAATGACACTCCGCCAGACCGTCTTATCCAGATGCGTCTGTGCCTGTTAGGGTTGTTCGACTCGTTTCCCGCGAAGACTTCCGGGTATCCGGATTTTTCGCGAGGCCAAGGTACTCGTGGGTCGCCCACTGGGGCTGGCCCGTTTTGACTCATGTCAACTATTGGAGGTTGAAAGATGTACTCACTGTTAAGAGAAATGCCGGATTTCACCACGAGCTGGTGGCGGTACATGCTGGCGATGATGCGCGCTTCGAATCGCGAAGTCGGCGAGTTCAACGACAACCTGTTCATTGCCGCGCACATCGCAATGACCGCGGCCCGCGACAATCCGCTGAGCATGCTGGAAGCTTTCGAGGTAATCGAACACAACGTCAGCCTGGCCCGCAAGGGAGCCTCCGGAATGCAGGAGAAGATGGCCGACTACGCCTTCGACCAGATCGAGGAAGGAACGCGCGCCTACCTCAACACGATCCTCAAGGCCGACGGTGAGAAGCTCGGCGGCTACATGCGCCGCGAAGCCGAGATCATGGAAGCGGTCGCCAACTTCAACGAACAGATCGAGGCCATCGGCGACGAGTTCGGCTTCCACTTCGACACCCCCAATTACAAGCTGGTGCACGAAACCGACGCCTTCGATCTCTACCAGGTGATGCCGCTGAAGGAAGGAGTTGAAGTTCGCAAGGATCTGAAGCCGGTCGTTCTCGTCCCGCCGTACATGCTCGGGGTGCACATCCTGTCCTTCCTGCCCTTCGAGAACAAGAGCTACAGCCACTCCTTCGCCAACGAGGGCATCCCGACCTACGTCCGAGTCGTCAAGGACATCATGACCACAGAGAAGGTCCAGACGATGACCCCCGAGCAGGATTGCGAGCAGACTCGCGAAATCTGCGCCAAGGTCATGGAACTGAACGATGGCAAGAAAGTCACCTTGAACGGAACCTGCCAGGGTGGCTACATCTGCATGATGAACATCCTGTCGGGCAAGCTTCAGGATGTTTGCGACGCCTTGATCACCAACGTGACGCCGGTCGACGGCACCTACAGCGACGCGATCAGCGGCATGCCGACGATGCACCACGACTTCATCACCACCACCCTGCCGAGCGGCAACAAGGTCGCCAACGGCTACCTGCTGAGCCTCGGCATGCGCTTTGTGGCGATCGACCGCGAAACCCCGCTGGTCAAGGTTCTCGATCAGGCTTCGCTGCAGCGCGCCACCGGCATGAACCCCGGCAAGACACCCGCCGCGCTGTTCCGTTGGCTGCTCAAGGAACGCGTGCACCTGCCGCTGGCGATCGCCAACATGAGCTCGCACACCTTCCAGGAT
>DPSD01000161.1:0-4330 GCA_003538495.1 Accumulibacter sp. | reverse complement strand
CGCACACCTTCCAGGATCCGATTGCAGACGATGGCACCTTGCCGGTCAAGCTGTTCGACCAGCCGCTGAACATCAAGAGCCTGATCGACCTCAAAGTGCCCTGGTATCAGAACTACGCGATCAAGGACGACCTGGTCACGCCAGCCTGCGCCACCGCCGGCAACAAGTTCCTCGAAGGTTGGGACGGACTCGAGTCGGTCGCCTTCTTCGGCGGTCACGTGGCGATCCTGACCAGCCCTTACGGCAAGAAGGCGCCGGTTACCGGCGAATTCACCGACGCCAACGGCAAGGCCGCCCGCGGACCGGTGAAGTTCCAGATGGACATCTCCTGATCAACGGAGTGCCCCGGGAACTTGAGGCGCCGTGTCGCTGACGCCTGCTTTGTAATTCCCCGCATGCAGCGCGGCCGGCTAGACGTCAATCGTCCAGGCCGGCCGTGCCACGTGTGGACGGCTTCCGCCTGGAAAGAGTGCGGGCGTCGGAGCAGCGGCGCCGGGATAAATCGTTCATGATAGCGGTCGCGCCAAGCGCGACGCACAAGCCGATTGCAGCAGCAGGAGTATCCACGTCTTTGCTGGATGCTCCAATATCATCCATTTTCTGGTCTGGAGAATTCCCTTATGAGCAACTACGTCAACATCATCGCCGAAGTCCGTGGGAAAGTCGGCGTGATCACCCTTAACCGCCCGAAGCAACTGAACGCCCTCAACGATGATCTGATGAACGAGTTGGGCAGCGCACTCGGCGGTTTCGAGGCCGACGAGAACATCGGCGCGATCGTCATTACCGGGTCGGAGAAGGCCTTCGCCGCCGGCGCCGACATCACTGTTATGCAATCGCTGTCGTACATGGAAGCCTACAAGGGCGATTTCATCACGCGCAATTGGGAAGGCGTCAAGAACTGCCGCAAACCGGTCATTGCTGCAGTGGCCGGCTACGCCCTTGGCGGTGGCTGCGAACTGGCGATGATGTGCGACATTATCCTGGCGGCCGACAACGCGCAGTTTGGTCAGCCCGAAGTCCGCCTGGGCATTCTTCCTGGCGCAGGCGGTACGCAGCGGCTGCCGCGCGCCATTTCCAAGGCCAAGGCGATGGAGATGTGCCTGGCCTCGCGCAACATCGACGCCGTCGAAGCCGAACGCGCCGGCCTGGTTTCGCGTGTTGTCCCGGCCGACAAGCTCCTCGAAGAGGCGATGTCGACGGCCACCCGGATTGCCAGCTTCTCGCTCCCGGTGGTGATGATGATCAAGGAATGCATCAATCGCTCGTACGAGAGCTCGCTCGCCGAGGGTCTGCTGTTCGAGCGTCGCGCCTTCCATTCGGCGTTTGCCCTCGAAGACCAAAAAGAAGGGATGACCGCTTTCGTCGAGAAGCGCAAGGCCAGCTTCAGCAACCGCTGACCTGCCTGCCCCGCCCGCCGCCAGCCCCCCCCGGCCGACCCCTGTCGCCGCGCCGGGAGGGGCGCCTGCACTCGGTGCTCGGTCGGTCAGCAGTGGGCGACATCGACGGCGTTGCTGACCGTCACCTGGTCCACCCAGGCCTTGGCGTACACCGTGCTGTAGATGTTCGAATACGCCGCTACTTCGAGCGTCAGGGTCACCGTGCGGTTGGCAAAGCGCGCCAAATCGACCGCTGATTGACGCAGCCATTCGTTCTCCTGGTGGACCATCCCGATCGCCGTGACTTCATCGACGACAATCCCGTCGACCAGGACCCTGAAACTGGCGCTGGTGTAATCGTTGACTGCAGCGCTGAGATCGAGTCGCCGCACATAGCTCAACTCCGGCCGCGGACCCAGCGCAATACGCCGCGATATCGACTGCGCCCTGGCGCCAACGGCGCCCGAATCGCCCGACGACGCGTGCCCGTAGAGCATCGATCCGCCTCGGAACGCGCGTGGGTCGTCATGCAGCAGATCCCAGCCAGCGCCTTCCCAGCCAGCGTTGCGCAGGGTGCCGTCGCGAGCGGCCGAAGCGGGGCGCTGGCCCAGGCCCTTGAGAACGCCGGCCGCCTCTAGCGCGGTTGAAATGATTCCCGGAACGTCGATCCCCAGCGGCGCGGTGCTGCGCGGCCGGTTGCCGGCCTTGAGCAGGCCGGCAGCCTGCAGCGATGCTGAAATGATCCCATGCACATCGAGACCCAACGGCGAGCTGCTGCCACGCCGCTGATCGTCCGAGCCAGCGGCGTGCGCCTGCTCGGCCTGACGCGCCGATTCTTCTCTGAAGGCCTGCTCGCCCGCCTCGATCGGCCCGGCAGCGCGGGCCGTGTCCGCAGTCGCGTGGGCTGCGGCACCCCTTTCCGTTTGGGCCGTACCAGCGGTTCTGGCGCTTGCATCGGCAGCAAAGCTTTCCGAGCGTGCCGGGCGATCAGCGAGCAATCCCCAAAAATCGGCAATACGGTGCGTGGAAGAAATCCCGACGGCGTTGAAGAACGGCGCCGCGGTACCGCACTGATGCGGCTCTGCTCCCGGATCGAGCGCCGCGCCGTGCGACATCCCGGTAATCGTGTAGGACTCTATCAGTTCCTCGCCGTCCGGCCCTTGCCAGACGCGCCGCGGATAGCCGGCCACGCGCATCTCGATTGTCGGCTGCAGATCAAGGCCGTGCACATCGGCCCATTGCTTGATAATTTCTTCAGCATTGACCGGCTTGACGGCGGTATCGGCATCGCCGTGCCAGACCGAGACCCTGGGCCACGGCCCCTGGTGCGGCGAAGCAGCCCGCACCAGTTCACCCCATTCCTTCGGCGAACGCGAACGCCCCTGGAAAATGGTTTCCAGGCCCTCCTGCAGACCTTTGGCGCTACGGTAAGGAACGCCCGCAATGACTGCGCCGCCGGCGAATACCTCCGGATAGCTGGCCAGCATCACGGCGGTCATCGCACCTCCGGACGAGGTGCCGGTCACGTAGACCCGGTTGGGATCGACAGCGTGGTCGGCGACCATCTTGCCAACCATCTGCCGGATCGACAGCGGCTCGCCGCGTTCCCGCTCGTTGTCTTCGGGCCGAAACCAGTTGAAGCAGCGCAGCGGATTATTGTTCCATTGCTGCTGCGGGAACAGTAGCGCGAAGCCATAGCGGTCGGCCAGCGTCGACCAGCCACTGCCCTTGTTGTATGACGCTGCGCTCTGCGTGCACCCATGCAGAACAACAACCAGCGGCGCGTCGGCCGGCAGACCTTCGGGGAGGTAGGTATACATCCGCAGTTCGCCGGGATTGGCGCCGAAGCCGGTCACTTCGACCAAGCGGTTCTCTTGCGAGTCTACCTGCTCGGACCAGGCTTGCACCGACGCCAGCGTCGACAGCAGTTTTTCCCAGCGACTGCCATGTGGCGTCTTGGCGGCGAGTTTTGCCATGTTGGCAATGGCGGCCATCTTGTGGCCCAGTTTGTTCAGCATTGGACGACTCCTGTCATCTGACAAGGTGGTAAGGCAGCCGATCTCGATCAATTTCCGGACCGGCAGGAAGACGGCGTGGAACAGGCCGGGATCGACCACTCCACCACGTTCTGGATCAAGCCACGCCGGCGGAAGGGCATCGGGGGCCAGGCCATAGGTGTGGCTGAAAACCGCGCGGCGGCCCTGCCACCAGGCGCTGAACTGCAGCGAGGCGACCGGACAGCCGCGGTTGACGCAGACGCCAAACAACTCGCCGGCGACGATCGCCCGAGTCTCGTCGGCGCAGGCCAGTTCCAGCAATCTGGCCAGCGCCTCGCCGAAGCGAAGTCCGTCGAGGCGAATCGCCGATTCGGGCTGTGCGTCGGCTGCGGCAGCGGCGACCGCAGGACCGAAGAGTACGCGGGGCGTGTTACCGGCCGGCACCACCGCTGCCGGCCGCAGATCTTCATAGCAACGAATCGCCTCGATGGTCTGCGCCTGTTGCGGCGCCGCCATCGCACCTATCAGCAGATGCGCGGCATACTGCGGCGTCGCGGGCGGCGACCCCCGCCCACGCGGTCCAGCAGGCACCAGGCCACTGCTGACCATCAAGGTGACGCGAAAGCGCAGGTCGCGCCGAGACTCGCCGAGAATGTCGGCGAGTCTCTCACTGAATTCGTAACGGGCAGGTCGAGTAAGCATGCAGGGACGATAGCACGGCCAAATCGAATATGCACGTCTTTTTTTAGTAAGTGACATCTATGTATTTTATACGCGATGCGCTCCGGGCCATGGCTGCGCGCAGCGGAGCAGCGTGCCAGTCCGGTCGCCCTAGCTATAGTGGTCCCCGGAATTCAGACAGTTGTTTAAGCGGTGCTCCGTCATAGGGAGCAAGAAGCGATGAGTGAAGTAACGACACGGAAGGTACATACGCCTTGACGCTCTCCGGAACTG
>DPSD01000172.1 GCA_003538495.1 Accumulibacter sp. | reverse complement strand
ACGCCGGCTTCGAGCAGGTGCGTGGCGGAGGCGTGGCGAAGACTGTGGATGCCGCCCTCGGCGGCAATGCCCGCCGCGTTGCGCGCAGCCTAGTAGCTCCGCTGAGCCGGTCTGGCTGGCCGGTGCCCTGCCGGGCCTTGAGGCGCCTGGCGGTTTCGAGATACGCGCCGCGGAAGGCTTTGAGCTGGTCTTCGGGCATCACGGCGGCAATGTTGGCCTGCTCGACCTCGGTGAGATCGGTGTACTGGTCGAGCCTGGTCTTGAGGCGCTGCACGTCCTTGTCGCCTTCGGCCGGTGGCGAGAATACGCAGGCGATATTGAGTGGGCGAAAGCTCGGGTCTGCCGCCAAGCGCCTGGCCTGGGTTTCCTTGAAAAGTTCGTGGTAGGCAATGGCGTGGTTGATGCTGGCGCAGGCCAGCAGGGCGTTGAACTTGCGCCCGGCGGTGGCGGTGTCATGCTTGGCTAGAATGGTGTCCGCCACGGCTTGCTGCTTGAGTTCGCCAGTGGCCTTGTCTTTGTCCTTGCCGTCGGCCTTGAAGTAGTCGACGTGAAATTGCAGCACGTTGCGGTCTGCAATGGCGTGGGTGATGGTGTAGGCGTGCAATTGCTTCTCGAAGACGTCTTCCGTGGTGATGTCGTTGGCTTGCTGGTCTTGCACCTTCACTTTGCTGGCGTTGTCGCCAAAGATGGGCGTGCCGGTGAAGCCGAAGAGCTGTGCATTCGGGAAGAAGTCTTTGATGGCCTTGTGGTTGTCGCCAAACTGGGAGCGGTGGCATTCGTCGAAGATGAAGACCACGCGCTTGTTGCGCAGCGCCTCCAGGCGTTCCTTGTATTTGCGCTTTTGGGTGCCGTCGAGCGCGATACCCAGCTTCTGGATGGTGGTGACGATCACCTTGTCGGTGTAGTCGGTGGATAGCAGCCGTCGGACCAGGGTCTCGGTGTGGGTGTTTGCTTCGACGCAACCGGCCTGGAAGGTGTTTTTGCACCAGTCCTTGATATTGACCAGTGTGTAGAACAGCGGCGTGCCATCGTCGCGCTCGAAGCTGTTGATCTCGCGCAGACGGCGGGATGCGGCAAAGACATCGGCCGTAACCAGATCGTCCTTCAGCCGTTCAAATTCGCTGTTGCTCAGGCTAACGCGGTTCAGTTTCTGGAATTTTTCGCGGAAATTTGCCTCCAGCGATGCCCGATCACAAATCTCCGGTCGATAGTCGTATTTCAGCGCTTCAAGCTTGGCGATCAGATCCTGCTCAATCTGGCTTTCTGTCGTTGTCATTGGGATTCACTGATGAGTTCGCTGCCGTTCGTCCGGCTCGATTTCTTGGGCTGCTACGGCCGGCTCTGGCCGATAGTAGCCGTTGAGAGCGTTTTCCGCAAAGCAGCCACACGGCGTCGTCGGGGGGCGCACCGTACGACCGTCGGCCACGGGCCGATTGGCGGGGGTGATCTTTCTCGTGCGGAGATCTCCGGTCCAACCAACAGCCGACGACGGCAGTTCCCCGCGCACACGCGCCAGTTCGTCGTCCGGCACTTCGAGGATGAGTTCGTCGTGCGCCTGCATCAAGAGGCGTGTCTGCAGGCGCTCGGCGTCGAGCCAGCCCTGCACGGCGATCATCGCCGACTTGATGAGATCGGCCGCCGAACCCTGCATCGGGGCGTTGATCGCCGCCCGCTTGGCGCCCTGGCGGCGACCGGCCTGGCTCGAGCGGATTTCCGGCAGTCACAGCCGGCGGCCGAAAACCGTTTCGACATAGCCCTGCGTCCTGGCGGCCTCGCGCGTCGTCGCCATGTAGCGCGCCACCCCAGGGTAACGCGCGAAATAACGCTCGATGTAGGCCTGCGCGGCGCCGCGTTCGAGATCGAGCTCGCGCCGCCCGGCGAACGCGGGATGCCGGTCAATCTGTACTACAATCGCTGCTCCTCCTGTACAAGCAGTGGACCACGGCACCCGTGATGCTCCGGATCTACAGGACCCTGGCGACCACGGTATGGATGCTGATCACCTCGGCTGGCGCGTTTGGGTACCTCGGCGAAGGCGAGCATGCCGCCAATGCTCAACGAGACCACCATTCGGAGCATCTCCTCATGATCACCGGCAACATCAAGAGCCAGATCGACCAGATCTGGAACGCCTTCTGGTCCGGCGGCATCTCCAACCCGCTCGAGGTGATCGAGCAGATCACCTACCTGCTCTTCCTGCGCCGGCTGGACGACCTGCACACGCTGGAAGAAAACCGCTCCGCCCGGCTCGGAACGCCGATGACGCGCCGGATCTTCCCCGAGGGCAACGACGGCATCGGCAAGAACGGCGGCCACTCCTTCGAAAACCTGCGCTGGTCGCGCTTCAAGCACTTCGCCGCGAGCGAGATGTACGCCGTGGTCAGCGAGCACGTCTTCCCTTTCCTGCGCACGCTCGGCGGCGACGGCTCCACCTACGCGCAGCACATGCAGGATGCACGCTTCACCATTCCGTCGGCGGCGCTGCTGGCCAAGGTGGTGGACCTGCTCGACGCCGTACCGATGGAGGACCGCGACACCAAGGGCGACGTCTACGAATACATGCTCGGCAAGATCGCCAGCGCCGGGCAGAACGGCCAGTTCCGCACGCCGCGCCACATCATCCGGCTGATGGTCGAGCTGACCGCGCCGCAGCCGACCGACGTGATCTGCGACCCGGCCTGCGGCACGGCCGGTTTCCTGGTCACGGCCGGAGAGGTCCTGCGCCAACGCCACCCGAACCTCCTGCACGATGCCAGGCGGCGCGAGCATTTCCATCAGCACATGTTCCATGGCTTCGACTTCGACAACACCATGCTGCGCATCGGCAGCATGAACATGCTGCTGCACGGCGTCGAGAACCCCGACATCCGTTACCGCGACTCGCTGGCGCAGGACCACGCCGGCGAGGAGGAGAAGTACACACTGCTGCTCGCCAATCCGCCCTTCGCCGGCAGTCTCGACTACGAGAACACCGCCAGGGACCTGCTGCAGATCGTCAAGACGAAGAAGACCGAGCTGCTCTTCCTCGCGCTCTTCCTGCGCCTGCTCAAACCCGGCGGCCGCGCCGCGGTGATCGTTCCCGACGGCGTGCTGTTCGGCTCCAGTACCGCGCACAAGCAACTGCGCCGGATGCTGGTCGAAGACCAGAAGCTCGACGCCGTCGTCAAGCTGCCCGGCGGCGTTTTCAAGCCCTACGCCGGCGTGTCCACCGCCATCCTGTTATTCACCAAGACCAACTCCGGCGGCACCGACCAGGTCTGGTTCTACGACGTCGCGGCCGACGGCTGGAGCCTCGACGACAAGCGCACGCCGCTGCTGCCCGAAGACAAGCTCGGCCCCGTACCGCGTAGCGCGCTCGACGGGGAGGAGCACGGCAAGAACAACCTGCCCGACGTGCTGGCGCGCTGGGCCGAGCGCAATGGCGCCGAGCGCGAACGCCCGCGCACGGCGCAGAGCTTCTGCGTGCCGAAGGCCGACATCGCCGCGCAGGGCTACGACCTCTCGCTCAATCGCTACAAGGAAGTGGTGCATGAGGCGGTCGAACACCGCGCGCCGAAGGAGATCCTTGCCGACCTGGCGAAGCTGGAGGAGGAGATTCAGCGGGGGATGAGGGAGTTGGAGGGGATGCTGGGATGAGAATCGCACTCATCAAAGACGTCACCGAGTTCGTGCTCGATGGAACTCACGGCTCGCCGGTACGGGCCGAAGTTGGTGTACCCGTCCTCAGCGCTCAGAACGTGAAGGACGGCAGGCTCAACTTTGAAACCGACCGGTACACGTCGGACGTCGAATACGATCACTTCAAGAAGCGGCTGCCGCTTGTGATGGGCGACGTGCTGCTGACAATCGTTGGAACAATTGGCCGCGCGGCAGTTGTAGACGAAATACGTCCGCTGGTGTTTCAACGAAGTGTGGCTGTAATACGCCCGAAGCAAGGCGCTCTCTGGCCTCGATTTCTCTACCACGTATCGCAAACCCGCGAGTTCCAAGCACAACTGGCCCGCTCATCCAATCAGTCCTCACAGGCCGGCTTATACCTTGGAAAGCTCAAGGAACTCCGGATTCCCCTCCCTCCGTTGCCAGAGCAGCGGCGGATTGCGGATATCCTGGATAAAGCGGACGCGCTGCGCGCCAAGCGCCGCGCCGCCCTCGCCCAACTCGACACCCTCACCCAATCCATCTTCCTCAACATCCACCGCGAAGCGCCTAAGTCGCAACGAGTCATCCCCCTTGCTCAGATCGCTGAAGCCTCTCGCGGCGCATTCGTGAACGGACCTTTTGGTAGCGACCTTCTTACGCAAGAGCTTCAAGACGAGGGTGTTCCGGTCATCTACATCCGCGACATCAGAGACGGCGAATACCGAAGAGTGAGCAAGTCTTGCGTTTCTGAACGAAAGGCACACGACCTCGCGGTATGCACAGTCACTGCCGGGGACGTCTTGGTGGCTAAAGTGGGAGACCCACCGGGCATCGCGGCTGTCTATCCTGCCGGTAACCCGCCAGCGGTCGTGACGCAGGACGTAATTCGAATCAGAGTGGAGCGTGAGGTGGCGTCCCCAGAGTTCGTTGTCGGATACCTCAATTCTTCGATCGGGAAATGGAAAGTCGCTGGCATTACTGTCGAGGCGACTCGCGCGCGATTCTCACTTGGGGAGTTCAAAGGATTGAGGATTGAGCTTCCCTCGGTCGAATTGCAGCGCGACTATGCGCGAAGGATTGCAGCCGTCAACGAGATTAGAGCCGCCCACCGCGCGTCGCTCGCCCAACTCGACGCCCTCTTCGCCTCCCTCCAGCACCGTGCCTTCCGGGGAGATCTATAGCCGTGCGCAGTGAGTTCATCCACGCCTGCCCGGCCGCCGGGCTTGTTTTACAAATCCTCACCATCCTAAAATAGCGCTCGCCGCTATTTTAGGTTCCCGCCACCGATGAAGCGCCCGCTGCAAGGCCGTTACCTCAAGGTTGCCACCGCTGGCGAGTCGTTCCAGGCCTTCGTCCCGGCGCCGTTGCCGCCGCGGCCGGCGATCGACTGGACGCCGGCGCTGCGCGGCCGCTTCGACGCCGCACTGGTGGCGCTGGGCCGGCTCGACGCGGTGACCGACCTGCTGCCGAACGCAGCGCTGCTGCTCTACAGCTTCGTGCGCAAGGAGGCGGTGCTGTCGTCGATGATCGAGGGCACGCAGTCTTCGCTCGCCGACCTGATGTTGTTCGAACTCGACGAGCAGCCGGGCGTGCCGCTGGAAGATGCGCGCGAGGTGAGCCGCTACGTGGCGGCGCTGGAGCACGGCCTGCAGCGGCTGCGTGGCGGTTTTCCGCTGTCGCTGCGGCTGCTCCGCGAAGTGCATGCCATGCTGATCGGCGACTCCGGGCGCGGCGCCACGCTCACGCCTGGCGAGTTTCGCACCAGTCAGGTCTGGATCGGCGGCACGCGGCCCGGCAACGCGGTGTTCGTGCCGCCTCCAGTCAACGAAATCGATGACTGCCTGCGGCTCTTCGAGCGCTTCCTGCACGACCAGCCCGAGCCGACACCACCGCTGGTCAAGGCGGCGCTGGCGCATGTGCAGTTCGAGACCATCCACCCCTTCCTCGACGGCAACGGCCGGCTCGGTCGATTGCTGATCGCGCTGCAGCTCTCGGCGGACGGGCTGATGCGCGAGCCGCTGCTGTACCTGAGTCTGCATTTCAAGGAGCACCGGCAGACCTATTACGAGCTGCTCAACTCGGTGCGGCTGACGGGCGACTGGGAAGCCTGGCTCGAGTTCTTTGCCGATGCCGTGCTGGTGAGCGCCACCCTGGCCGCGACATCGGCCAGGCCCCTGCTGGAACTGGCCGCCGCCGACGGGCAGCGGATCGCTGTACTGGGGCGCGCTGCGGCGTCGGCACTGGCCATTCACCAGGCCTTGCAGCGCCAACCGATCGCCACCGCCGCGTCGCTCGCGGCGAC
>DPSD01000127.1:10333-10629 GCA_003538495.1 Accumulibacter sp. | reverse complement strand
CCGAGGTGGTCAAGGCGATCAACGCGCTCGGCGCCGGGCCGCAGGATCTGTTGTCGATCCTGCAGTCGATGAAGGCTGCGGGCGCCTTGCGCGCTGATCTCGAGATCATCTGAGCGGCCGACCGACGAAATGCCCAGCACAGAACGACGCCCGTGAAATCAATCGATCTTGCCACCAATCGCCTGGCTCTCGACCCTGCCACGGCCGGCGATCTGCGTACCACCCTCAGCCAGGACCGGCAAGGCGGACTGAAACAGGCGGCGCAGCAATTTGAGGGCATGCTGCTGCACCTGATG
>DPSD01000127.1:9738-10065 GCA_003538495.1 Accumulibacter sp. | reverse complement strand
GGGCATGCTGCTGCACCTGATGCTGAAAAGCATGCGCGACGCGACGGCCAGTACGGGCCTGCTGGACAGCGAACAGAGCCGTTTGTTTACCGCCATCGGCGATCAGCAAATGGCCTTGAATCTCTCGCCGCAAATGCCGCTTGGCTTCGCCGGCCTGATCGAGCAGCAGCTGGGGCGATCGACCAAGGGCAAGCGGGCCGACGATGGGGCGGGTTCGTCGCTCGAAGCTGTGCAGTCGTCGCAGCGTTCGCAGTACGCGGCTACTGCCGCCGCCCAGCTTGCCGGCGCCGGTTCGCCGCGCGGCGTACCGGTTTCGGCCAGGGCCGG
>DPSD01000127.1:9098-9449 GCA_003538495.1 Accumulibacter sp. | reverse complement strand
AAGCGTCGCCCGGGGCAGCGGTTGTGGCCGGATCGGCAGGCGCGGTGCCCACCGGACCCCGTGAGTTTGTTGATCGCGTCTGGCCACATGCCGTCGAGGCCGCAGCGGCCACCGGCGTGCCCCCCCGTTTTCTGGTTGCCCATTCGGCCCTCGAGAGTGGGTGGGGGAAGCATGAGATCAAGGCCAGCGATGGCTCGCCGAGCTTCAACCTGTTTGGCGTCAAGGCGGGGCGTAGCTGGTCCGGACCAACCGTCGACGTGCAGACCAGTGAGTTCGTCGACGGCGTCGCGCAGCCGGAGCGGGCGAAGTTCCGGGTCTACGCGTCGTACGCCGAGGCCTTTCGCGACTATG
>DPSD01000127.1:574-8811 GCA_003538495.1 Accumulibacter sp. | reverse complement strand
GCCGAGGCCTTTCGCGACTATGCCAACCTGCTGCGCAGCAAACCGCGTTTTGCCGGGGTTATCGGTCAGCAGGATGGCGCACAGTTTGCGCGCTCCCTGCAGCAGGCGGGTTACGCGACCGACCCGATGTACGCCGAGAAGATCGCGCGCATCATCGGTGGCGCCAGCTTGCGGCAGGCCCTGGCCACTTAGTGGCGAGACGACGATTCGGCGCTACGTCTTAATATTCGCGCCAAGCCGCCGTTTACACAGTAATCGAACAGGAAACTTCGGCCATGGGCACAGGGATCATCGGTACCAGTGTCAGCGGTTTGCAGGCCGCTCAGCTCGGATTGCAGACCAGTGGACACAATATTGCGAACGTCAACACGGTCGGGTTTACGCGGCAGCGCAGCGTTCAGGCGACCAATCCGCCGTTGTTGACCGGTGCCGGCTTTGTTGGCCAGGGCACGCACGTGGCGACCATCCAAAGGATGTACAGCCGCTTTCTGACCGACCAGGTCGATCGTACGCAGAGCACTGCCAGCGAACTGGACAGCTACTACGCGCAAATCAACCAGATCAACAACATGCTGGCCGATCCGAGCACCGGGCTGTCGCCGGCGCTGCAGGATTTCTTCGCCAAAGTTCAGGATGTCGCGACCGATCCTTCGCAGCTTTCGAGCCGCCAGGCGATGATTTCCTCGGCGCAGTCGCTCAGCGCGCGCTATCGCTCGCTCGGCGATCAGCTCGCCGAGATGTACGGCGGCGTCAATGCGGAAATAAAGGCCACGGTCAGCGGTATCAATGCCTACGCCGAACAGATCGCCTCGCTGAACCAGCAGATTGGTGTCGCCGAGGCTTCCACCGGCCAGCCGGCCAACGATCTTCTGGACACTCGCGACCAGCTGGTGGCGGCTTTGAACACGCTGACCAAGACCAGAACGACCACCAATAGCGACGGCAGCTATAACCTGTTCATCGGTAGCGGTCAGCAATTGGTGGTCGGCCCGCAGGCGATCGAGCTGACGACGACGCCGTCGTCCGCCGATCCTTCCCGCCTGACGGTAGGCCTGAGAACCGCGGCAGGTGTCCAGGCGATGCCCGAGGCTTTGCTCACCGGCGGCAGTCTCGGCGGCTTGCTGCAGTTTCGCAGCGAGTCGCTCGATCAGGCCAGCAATGATCTGGGTCGTAACGCTGCTTCGCTGGCGCTGACTTACAACGCGCAAAGCGCGCTCGGTCAGGATCTTCTTGGCCAGTCGCTGCTTTCGTCGCCACCAACGAGTTTTGCTCCAGAGCTGTTCTCGGTTCCGGCCCCGGCGGTAATTGCCAACACCAACAACCCGCCGGGCAGTCCGGTGGTTAGCGCTGCTTTTGTTGAGCCACCGCCGTTCAATGGCAACTACTACACCGACCTCGGCAGCAGTGACTATCAACTCGTCTCGGACGGGAGCAGCGTCACCCTCAAGCGCCTGTCCGACGGCAAGCAGTGGGCAGGGCCGGGGGTAGACGTTGCCGTGATCAATGCGCAACTGGCCAATGACCCGCAGGGGTTCGCGCTTGCTGCCGGCCCGCTGGTGGCGGGTTCGAGCTATCGCATCCAGCCGACGCGCAACGCCGCCAGCAACATTTCCGTGAATTCCACGGTGCTCGCCGACCCGCGCCTGATTACGGCCGCCGGGCCAATCGCTACCTCGGTGGGGAGCGCCAATAGCGGCGCCGCAAAGGTGTCAGCGGGTAGCGCCGGACCGGGCTATCCGGCAGCCTTGGCGACGATGCCCATCAGCCTGGTGTATCAGGCCGGAGAACTGCGCAACTTTCCGGTCGGCTCACAGGTTTCGATCGACGGTGGTGTGCCGGTGCTGATTGGCGCGCCCAGCGATGGCGTGGCCTATAAGAGTGGCGCGACGGTGACCCTGGTCGGCTCGGTGGTCAGTAGTCCGCCCACCGGTTTCAGCTTCGCGATCACCGGCTTGCCGAACAACGGCGATACGTTTTCGATTCTTCCAAACGTCGGGGCCACCGGCGATGGGCGTAACGCGCTGGCGCTGGCCCAGCTTCAGACGCAGGCGACGATGTCGGGCAAGGCCGAAACGTTCCAGCAGGCGTACGCGCAGCTGGTCAGCACGACCGGCAGCCGGACCCACCAGGTACAGGTTTCCGCCGACGCGCAAACGGCGCTGCTGGAACAGGCGCGCGCCAGCCGGGACTCGCTCTCCGGGGTCAATCTCGATGAAGAGGCGGCCAACCTGATCCGCTACCAGCAGGCCTATCAAGCCTCGGCCAAAGCTCTGGAGATCGGCACCAGTCTGTTCGACACCATTCTCGCATTAGGGCGCTAGCAAGGAGACTCAGATGCGTATCAGTACCAGTCAAATCTACGATTCTGCAATGCGGGGCATGGAGCGTAACCAGAGTCAGCTGGTGAAGTCGCAGAATCAGATGGCCAGCGGCCGTCGGATGCTGACCCCGGCGGACGATCCGGTGGCCTCTGCCAGAGCCCTGCTGGTCACCCAGGCCCAGGACGCGAATTCGCAGTACGCGCGCAATCAGAACAACGCCAGTGACCGGCTTGGCCTGGTTGATAGTCAGCTGAGCGCTTTGAGCGATGTCCTGCAGGGCGTCCGCAGCCGGGTCGTCCAGGCCGGTAATACCGTACTCGGGGACAGTGATCGGCAGGCGATTGCCAGCGAGCTCGAGGCACGCCTTGACCAGATGCTGGGGATTGCCAATAGCCGAGGCGCCGACGGGAATTACCTTTTTTCGGGCTACCAGAGCGGGACGACGCCTTTCGCGCGGACCGCTGCGGCCGCACCGGGGGAGCCGTCGTCGGTGGCCTACTTCGGTGACGATGGCCAGCACCTGCTGCAGGTGACGTCGTCTCAGCGGATGGCCAGCACCATCGCCGGCAGCGACCTGTTCATGAACATCCGGGAGGGAAACGGCAGTTTTTCGACCGCCGCCGGCGGTAGTGGCAGCGGCTTCGCCAACCAGGGAAGCGGGATCGTCGAGGCAGGTTCGGTGGTCGATAACCAGAAGTGGCAGAACGCGCTGAACACGGCCTTTCCCTGGCAGGGGAGCAGCAATCACAGTCTGCAGATCGTTTTTTCGTCTGCGGCCGGGAGCAGCAGTTACCAGTTGTTCGATGCGTCTACGCCGGCCGCGCCGAGTGCGCCGTTGCCACCGAAGGCCGTCGGTGAGTTGGTGCCATTCGTGCCCGGGCAGGCGATTCCGCTGGTCACCACGGTGCCGGCGATCGACTTTGGTGCGCAAGTGGTGATCAGCGGGCAGCCGGCCGCGGGTGACACGTTCACGATCAAGCCGAGCGTCAACAAAAGCGCGTTTCAGACCATCGACGAACTGATCGGCCTGCTGCGTTCGCCGCTGGCTTCGGGCGCGGCCAGGACCGAGTTCTCCGGACAGTTGTCGGCGCACTTGACCAACCTCGACCAGGTGCTGCTCAACGTCAGTCGCGTTCAATCGACGGTCGGCGCGCACCTGCAGGAGCTGGACAGCCTGAGCAACAACTCCGCGGCGCTCGATGTCCAGTACCAGCAGACCTTGTCGGCGCTTCAGGATCTCGATTACGCGAAAGCCATTTCCGACTTCACCAGGCAGCAGCTCGGTCTCGAAGCGGCGCAGAAGTCTTTTGTCACGATCAGCGGCCTGAGCCTCTTCAACTACCTTTGACTGGCGAAGATGGTTACGTTGGCAATGATCGCGAAGCGCGGCGTCGGCGCCTGCGCACTGGTCGCCCTGCTGGCGGCCTGTGCCATGGGCAGCCGGGACGAGCGGCAGCACGCCGATGCCGGCGGCCCCGCGTACAGGTACGGGCAGCCGCCTGATCCGACGCTCGCCATCGAGCCGGTCAAGGGTATCGCCCTGGCTGGCGCGGTCGGCTACGCGGCCGACGACTACACCGGTCCGGCCGCCAATCTTGGTCTGGCCGCTGCCGCGGCAGTCGCCGCCTATGTCATCTACGACCCGCTGGCGCCCAACTGGACCATTGAGGAAAGGGTCGTCGCTACGGACACCTACCTGCTTTCGATGCGCGCCAAGAGCTTCCGCGTTGGCGGCGACGGCGAATCGGGCTTGATTCTCAGGCGGCGGGCACTGCAGTTGCAGCGTCAATTGGGTTTTCTTGGCTACCGGATCCTCGATTACTCGGAGGGGATCGAATCGAGTACGCCATTCACCCATCGTTTTGCGGAAGGCATGTTTCGGCTGGTCCGCGCGGACCCTGACGGGCAACCTTAAGGCGGCGCTGGCGAGAAGTTTCCGAGCATCGACTCGAGGCCGTATTCGAACAGCTGCTGCAGAGGTACGCTCAGGTACGGCAGGGCAACCATCAGGGCGACGAAGCCCAGGGTGATGGTCAGCGGAAAGCCGATCACGATCAGGTTGAGTTGCGGCGCGGCACGGCTCAGGATGGCCAGGGCCAGGTTGGTGACCAGCAGCGCGGCCAGGATTGGCAGCGCCAGCAGCAAGCCGGAGGAGAAGATGATCGCCGCCGCACTGCTCAGGTTCCACCAGCTCCCGGATGCCAGCTGCGTGCCGCCGACGGGCAAGGCGGTGAAGCTGTGGGTCAGGGTGGCGATCAGCATCAGGTGGCCGTTGATGGCCATGAATGCCAGCAGCGCCACGAGTCCGACGAACTCGGAAATAACTGGCGTCTGGCCGGCGCTCTGCGGATCGTACGAGGTGGCAAAACCAAGACCCATCTGCAGGCCGATCATGGTCCCCGCCAGGTCAACCGCGCTGAACACCAGCCGTACCGCGAAACCCATGGCGAATCCGATGGTCAGTTGCTGGGCCAGGAGCAGCAGGCCCGCTGCCGACGCCGGGTCGATCGCCGGCATCGCTGGCAGGATCGGTGAAATGGCGAGGGTGATCGCCAGTCCGAGGATCAGCCGGACGCGTACCGGAAGAGCCGGATTGCTGAACGGCGGCGCGCTGACCAGAACCGCCAGAACCCGCGCCAGCGGGAAGAAAAACGCCACCACCCAGGCATTGATCTCCGCCGCCGTCAGGCTGATCATCGCTCGTTCGTTCGCTTAGCCAACCAGCAGCGGGATGCTTTCAAACAGTCGCCTGACGTATTCGACCATCATCTCGAGCATCCACGGGCCGGCCAGCAGAAGGGTCAGGAATACGCCCACCAGCTTGGGAATGAAGGAGAGAGTCTGCTCGTTGATCTGGGTCGCCGCCTGAAAGATGCTGACGACCAGACCGATCAGCAGCGCCGCCAGCAGCAGGGGCCCGGACAGCAGCAAGGTCATCTCGACCGCTTGCCGCCCGACATCCATGACCAGTTCGGGCGTCATGTGCCAAAGCTCGCCACCAGGGAGCCGAGGATCAGATGCCAGCCATCGACCAGCACGAACAGCATCAGCTTGAAGGGCAGGGCAATCATCACCGGCGACATCATCATCATGCCCATCGACATCAGGACGCTGGCGACGACCATGTCGACGATCAGGAAGGGGATGAAGATGATGAAGCCGATCTGAAAGCCCGTCTTCAACTCGCTGGTCACGAAAGCGGGGATCAGCAGACGCATCGGAATGTCGTCGGCGGACGCGAAGCGGGGCGCGTTGGCCATCCGCGCGAAGAGGGCGATATCCGATTCGCGGGTTTGCTTGAGCATGAACTTGCGCAGCGGCACGGCGCCGCGCTCGATCGCCTGAAGGTAGGTAATCCTGTTTTCCGACAGGGGCAGATAGGCCTCGCTGTAAATGCTGTCGAGCACCGGCGCCATGATGAAGAAGGTCAGGAACAGCGACAGGCCGACCAGTACCTGGTTGGGCGGCGAGGTCTGCGTGCCCAGCGCGTGTCGCAGCAGCGAAAGGACGATGATGATGCGCGTGAAGCTGGTCATCATCAGCAGCGCTGCCGGGATGAAGGTCAGCGCCGTCAGCGTCAGCAGCGTCTGAATCGACAGCGTGTAGGTCTGACTGCCGCCCGCGCCGGGGGTGCTGGTCAGCGCCGGCAAGCCGCCAGCCTGCGCCCAGGCCGCAAGGGGAGCGAGCAAGGCGAGCACGAGCAGGCAGCCGGCCAGCCTAACTGCCTTCATTCTTCCGCTCGGCAATCTGTTTCAGCCACTGGGCGAAAGTCCGCTCGCTGTCGCCGGTTCGTGGCAGATCGCCCTTCGGCAGCGTGTGCAGGGTCCGGATCTGGCCCGGAACCAGGCCGACGACGATCCAGGTATCCTCGATCTCGACGAGAACGATGCGTTCCCTGGTGCCGATCATCAAGCCGCCGACGACGCGCAGCGGGCCGCTGCTGCCGAAGCCACGGCCACCATTGAGTTTGCGCAGAAAGTACGCGGCAAGAAACAGGATTGCGACCACCAGCGCCAGCGCGAGAACGGTCTGCAGCATTGCCGCCGCCGACACGCCGGGTGTTTCGATGACCGCGGCCTGCGTCGCGGCGCTGCTCGAAAATAGGGCGCACAGTAGACCGCACGCGCTACGTGCAGGACGGGAACCGATGGATTCGAGGTGTCGACGCAAGAGAATGGGCCAGCTCTGTGGGCTGGTCGCTATCTTAAAGCAAGCGCGAGGAAGATCAAACGTCCGAGCGGGTCGAACGGGCCGCGGGCGGATTCCTGGACCGCAGGGCAGCTCAATGGCCGATCTTGCGAGCCCGCTCGGAGGGGGTAATGATATCGGTCAGACGAATCCCGAACTTGTCGTTGACCACCACCACCTCGCCCTGGGCGATCAGCGTGCCATTGACAAAAACGCTCATCGGTTCGCCAGCCATCGCGTCGAGTTCAACGACCGAGCCGTGGGCCAGTTGCAGGAGATTCTTGATCGTGATCTTGGTGCGGCCGAGTTCGACGGCGATCTGGACCGGGATATCCAGGATCATGTCCAACTCGTTGATCAGCGATGACTTGTTGCCGGGGTCGTTGAAACTAGGGAAAATGTTCGCGGTCTGCGCGCCGGCCGCGGGCGTTGCTTCGGCCATCGCCTGTTCGGCCATCGCCGCCGCCCAGTCGTCGTCGGCGCTGCTGTCGTCAGCGGCGGTCGCGAAATCGTCTTCTTTATCCATTGCGTTCTCCGGCTGGGGCTTCCTCGTTGTCGGCCGTCATGAAGCGGTCCACCTTGAGTGCGTATTGCCCATCCTGCTGTCCGTAGCGGCATTCCATCACCGGTACATCGTCGACCATGGCGATAATTTTTTCGGGGATGTCGAGCGGAATGACATCGCCGACCTTCATCTTCAGGATCTGGCGAAGCGTGACGCTGGTGGTCGCCAGCTTGGCGGTGATCTCCACCTCGGCGTTCTTCAGTTGTTTGCGTAGCATGATGATCCAGCGTCGGTCGGTTGACAGTTGATCACTCTGCATGGCGCTGTACAGGAGGTCACGGATCGGTTCGATCATCGAGTACGGGAAACAGATGTGCATGTCTGCGCTCGAGCCGCCGAATTCCAGTGAAAAAGTCGTCGAGATGACGATTTCGGACGGCGTCGCGATGTTCGCGAATTGCGAATTCATCTCCGACCGGATGTACTCGAAAGTCATCTCATATACCGGCTTCCAGGAGCGCGAGTATTCGGTAAACACGACCGCCAGCAGGCCCTGGATGATCCTTTGTTCGGTCGCCGTGAAGTCCCGGCCTTCGACGCGGGTGTGAAAGCGACCATCGCCACCGAACATGTTGTCGACCACCAGAAATACCAGGCTGGGGTCGAAGACGAACAAGGCGGTGCCGCGCAGCGACTTGGCCGAGACCAGATTGAGGTTGGTTGGTACCACCAGGTTGCGGGTGAACTCGCTGTACTTCTGGACTCGTATGGCGCCCACCGAGATCTCGGTGGCGCGATGCATGTAGTTGAAGAGGCCGATACGCAGGTAACGAGCAAAGCGCTCATTGACCAGCTCGAGGGTGGGCATGCGCCCGCGGACGATTCGCTCTTGCGTTCCGAGGTTGTAAGGACGCGCTCCGCCAGCAGTCTCCTCAACCGGCTCCGGTTCGTCGGCCTCGCCACTAACGCCCTTGAGCAGGGCGTCGACTTCATCCTGAGAGAGGAAATCGGCGCTCATGGTCGTTCACTGAATGATGAAGGAAGTGAACAGCACTTCCTTGATCGGCGAGTCACGCTTCTTCCCCTTGCCGGCGGGATCCAGAACGCCGTTCATCTGCTCCTTGATTTCCTCGGCCAAGGCACGCTTGCCATTGATGGTGACCAGCTCCGAGGCTTTCTTGCTCGACAGCAGCAGGGTCACGTCGTTGCGCAGCTTCGGCATG
>DPSD01000127.1:0-322 GCA_003538495.1 Accumulibacter sp. | reverse complement strand
CGTTGCGCAGCTTCGGCATGTACTGCTTGAGCTGCTCGTCGGTCTGACTATCTTCCACTTCGACCGAAAGGATCAATTGCAGGAACTGGTCGCCGGTTTCGGGTACCAGATTGACAGTGAATGCGTCGAGGGCGACATAGATTGGCGCGGCATTGCGGTCGGCCTTCTTCTTCTTGACTGGCTTGGTTTTTTCAGCGGGAGAGTCGCCGTGTTCCTCGTCGTACTCCGCGGCCGGTTTCAAGAGCAAGAAGGCGCCGACGCCACCGACGCCGAGCACCAGCACCAGCACGGCGACGATGATGATCAGCAGCTTCTTGCTGCT
>DPSD01000120.1:419-5530 GCA_003538495.1 Accumulibacter sp. | reverse complement strand
AGCATGTAGTCCTTGACCAGCGCCAGCAGCTCGTCGACGCGCGTCGCTGCCATCCCGATCTCGGCGGCGACGGCGTGAACCGCCGCCAGCTCTTTGTCGATCAGCGCGCCGTCCGCGTAGGCCACCATCAGGCAGGTGGCGACGACCACGTCGCGTTGCGCCGGTTCGGTGAAGTGGCCGGCCGCGTCGCTATCGGCGGTCCCGCTCTGCAGCGAGTCGAAAGCGGGCCAGTCAGGTGCGCCGTTGCGACAGCCGTCGTAGAACTGGCGAATCAGCGCCACCTCCTCGGCGGTCCTGGCACCATCGACGTGGGCGACGCGCAGCAGCAGTTGTGTGGCGGCGACGGTCTGGTCGGCATCAAGCGAAACGTCATCGAACGCGGGAAACATGGCAGCTCCTTCAAAGGTTGATCTGGCGCCGGAACTCGGCGAGTCGGGTCTGGACTTCCTGGGCCGACAGCGAGCGGAAGCGCTGCGGCAGCAACGAGCGTCGCGAGGTCTCCGAGACGGCCAGCATCTCCATATAGCGCACCATCGCGATCTCCTGTGGTGGCATGAAGTCGTCGATCGCACGCGCCAGGACCGCGCTGGTCAAGGGTCCTCGCTCGCGCTCGGCGAATTCGGCGGCGAGCAGCGCCAGCGCTTCGAGGTCGGCGTTGGAATAGCCTGCCAGTGCTTCGCAGGCGTCCCGCAGCGCCTCGTCGGCGAGTTCGACGGACACCTGGTAGCGCCGGAAAATGGCACCGACGACCGCCGCGCGCTCGGCCGCCGTGTCGGCGTAGAAGAACGGAATCTTGCGGTCGAGACGCCCCGGGCGCTTGATGTCGGTATCGAGCTTGTCCGGGCGGTTGGTCATCAGGATGAACAGCACCTGGCCGCGGTTGTCGGGGTCGGACATGAACTCCTTGAGGCGGGCAATGACCCGCGAACCGGTACCGCCGTCGGCGTCGCCACCGCTGCCGAAGCTGCGGTCGCCCTCGTCGATGACCAGCGCGATCGGCCCCATGGCCTTGACCGTCGCCAGCACGCGCTCGAGGTTGGCCTCGGTCGAACCGACCCACTTCGAGCGGAAGTTCTTCAGCGCCACTCCGGACAATCCCGCCTCCTTGAGGAAAGCCTTGATCACGAAGGTCTTGCCGGCGCCCATCGGGCCCACCGCCAGCAGTCCCATCGGCGCCCGCGCGCGGTCGTCGCTGCGGATCAGCCGGGCAATCTCGATCAGTTCGCTCTTGATGTGGTCGTTGCCGCCGACGCTGTCGAGTCCGTGGCGGGGCTCGATGAATTCGATCAGGCCGGCGCACTCCTTCTCGATCAGCTCGCGCTTGCGCTGGCGGACGACGGCCAGCATCTCGCCGGCCGGATCTTCTTCGGGCAGCGCCCGGGTCGGGTCGACCAGTTGCTGGATCTCGCCTGGCGTCATGCCGGCGGTGATCGCCGCGAGTCGGTGTGCGCGCTGCTCGGCGTTCGGGCTGCCCTGCAGCAGGCCGGCGATCAGGCTTCGTCGCTGCCGCTCGCTCAGCCCCTGCGGCGCTTCGCTGGCAACGATGCTGGCCAACTGGATCAGGCGCAGGCCGGCGGTATGATCGGCCAGCAGATCGGCTTCAGCGGTGGGCATGGCCGGCGCGTAATGCCCGATCGCCGCGCGGCGCGTGTCGCGATCCGGCATCGGCAGCTCGATGGCGACGATTCGCGGATGCGTCAGCAGCGCCGGGCTGATGTCGGCGAGCGATTCACTGACCAGGATCACGACGTTGTCGCGATCGGAGAAATCCTCGTCGAGCGACCAGCGGTGCAGCGCGGTGAAGGCGCCGCGCTCGTCGAGTGACAGGAAGTGCGGTTCGGCGGCCGGAAAGATGGTCCCGGCGTAGGGAATCAGCAGCGCGCTGGAACGCTGTTCGAGCATCTGCCGTTCCAGCGACTCGAAAATGCCGGCCAGGCCCTTGCCTTCCAGATGACGATAGAGCTCGGTCTTCCCCTGTGGACTGCTTCCCTGGACGACGCGCACGCCGCGGTCGATGCTCAGCTCGAAGATCTGCTGCTTGTTGTCCTTGAGCAGCACGCCACCGAGCAAGGGCAACAGCGTGTAGTAGCGGTCGCCGACCTGGTAACGGTCAAAAACATTCCGGTAGATGACGAACACCGAAGCTTCGCCGGCCAGATACTTCTGGCGCAGGGTCTCCGCCCAGCCCGGCAGAGGCGGGCGCGGCGGATGCTGCGGACTATCCGCGGCTTCGCTCACGGTGCGGGACATGGTCTTCCGCAGCCCCTACATCGACTTGCCGGCAGCATCGGTCTGGCCGGCCCGCGCGCGCTTCATCTCCTCGAGCTGCTGGCGTGCGGTCACCGCGCCGCTGCTCTGGCGAAGCCTGGCGAGCTTGACGTCGAGGTCGGAATCGCGCAATTCGGAGCCCATTTTCGCTTCGGCTACGGTCGTCCTGATGTGTTCGCGGACGTTGTCGAGGGCGCGCACCTCGGCATCGACCGACAAGCCATCGAGCTGATTCTGGATCTTGAGGCGCGCCTGCGCGCTGAGCATCTGCGCCAGCATGCGGTCCTTCTCGTCCTTGAGTTTCTGGATTTCGGACTTGACCTGCAGCAGCGAGTCCTTCGCTTCCTGGGCATCGGTACGCGCCTGCTCCATGTCCTGTTCGAGCGTCTTGATGCTGGCGTCGAGGGCGTTCTTCTTCTGGATCAGGACGATGCCGAGGTCGTCCTGGGCGGTTGCCAGGGCGGTGTTGAGGTCGGCGGTGACCGCCGCGAGTTCGTTGCGCTCGCTGTCGAGACGCGCCGAGACGTCCTCGCGGCGGCGCATGATGGCCGCCGTGGCGCTTTTCAGCCTGCCGTACTTGTCGATCATCGAATCGATCGCGTTCTGGTAGGCAATCTCGGGATGCCGCTTTTCCACGTCGGTGATCCACAGCGAGACAAAGCCCGACCAGAGGTTGGACAGACGCCCCACAAGATTGATATCAGCCATTGCCTTCTTCCCTTCGTAAACCGGTTCCCCGGCCAAGCATCAGTTAGCCAGTGACGGCGACCGTCACCAGCCCCAGCAAAAAATCCGTCGCCCTGTTCAGTCCCGGTTCCTGCTGCCGCTCGCGACGGCCACCAGGCGCCGCGCGCCGCTGCCGGCAGTCGGCACGGCTACGCCAGGCAGGGCTTCGGCCAGGCCACTCGCCAGATCCGCCTCGATGTCTTCCTGCAGGCGCAGCTTGCCGACGGCCTCTTCAAGCCGGCTGCCGACGTCTTCGGAGGCCGGCAAGGTCATGATCGTCTGGTAGATTTCGTCGAGCTGGTCGGGTATCGACAGCATCGCCGCCTCGAGTGCCCGGCGGCGGCTCTGCATCCGGTTATGCCGTTCGATGAGAACCGCGTAGTCGGTGCGCGCCTTCTGCAGTTGCCGGACATCGGTTCCCGGGCGCGGTGCGGCGAGTTCCCTTTCGATGCCCGCCAGCTTGGCATCGACTTCGCGCAGGTTGATCGATTCCACGCGATCATCCATCACTAGTCCTGACAACCACAGGCCGAGGTACTCCACAGTCACGTCGTCGAGTTGCTCGACGTCCCGGTAGTTCAGGCGCGAAAGACCGGTTTCCGCCCGCTGGTAGAGCGAGTCGACACGTCCCAGCATCCGCTGGTAAGTACGCAGCCTGGCGGCATACCCTTCGCGTCTGGCGGCTCGTTTCTGGAGTTCCGCGAACAGCTGCTCGCGCGACGCCTGCCGCGCCTTGGCCCGCCAGCGGCGGTCGACCTGGTCGCGAAAGGTCGGCAGTGACGGGATATGCAGCGCGGCGAGCACTTCGCCGGCGGCAAAAGCGATCAGCGGCACCGCCCCGACGCCGAAGCCGAAGGGGATCGAGAGCAGCGCTCCGGCCGCCAGCGAGCCGAGAAACGCATACAGATTCGCCTGGCTGGTGAGGACCTCCCTGACGTACGGTGGCTTCCCTTCGGCCATGGCTAGATGGTGACCCTGACCTGGCCCCTTCCGGGGCTGGTGTGGAGTTGGGCGAGGACGCGCTCCTCGAGGCCCTGTGCCGTTGCCGAGCGCTGCCACGCGGCCGATCGCGGACGCGGCTCGCTGACCAGAAAATCGTCGGCGACGCGTGCCGGCTGGGTTGTCAGGACGATCACCCGGTCGCCGAGCAGGAGTGCTTCGGTCACGTCGTGCGTGACGAAAACGACCAGGCAAGGCCACGACTGGTAGAGGTTGATCAACAGCTGCTGCATTTCTTCGCGGGTCTGTGCGTCGAGCGCGCCAAAGGGCTCATCCATCAGCAGGATTTTCGGCCGCAGAACCAGCGCGCGCGCCAGCGCGACGCGCTGGTTCTGTCCGCCCGAGAGCTGCGCGGGACGCAGGCCGGCCTTGTCCGCCAGACCGACCGCCTTGAGCAGGTCGGCGACGCGCCCGCGCCACTGGGCTTCCGGTTCGCGCGATTTCCACAGCTTGAGGCGAAACGGGAAGGCGACGTTGTCGAACACCGACAGGTCGGGTCGATTGGCGTAGCGCTGGAAGACCATCACCGAATCGTCGTGGGCGCCATGACACTCGACGCCGTCGATCAGCACGCTGCCCGAGGTCGGCGTCCTGACGCCGATCGGACGCACACCGCCGAGCATGTGCAGCAGGGTGCTCTTGCCGCAGCCGGACGGACCGAGCAGCATGTTGATCCCCGGCTGGTCGAAGGTCAGCGTCACGCGGTCGATTACCCGGGTGACGCCACCGGAGTCCGCCGGGTATTCCTGGACGATGTCCTTGACGAGCACCGATACCGACTTCGCGTCAGGCGTGTCTACCGGCACGGCGGCGACCGTCGGTGCGCTCACTGCTGTGTTTCCCACGGATAGAGGCGGCGCTTGAGCCAGATCATCAAGCGGTAGGTGGCCAGCGCCAGGGCAATGATCACCATGATGCCGGCAAACACCTGATCCCAGGCGCTGAAACGGCGGGCGTTCTGGATCAACTGGCCGAGTCCTTCACGGGCATTCACGTATTCGGCAACGGTGATGTAGGTCCACATCACCGAGAAGGCGACGACCACGGCGTCGGCGATGCGCGGCATGGCCATCGGAATCACCGCCCGGTGGATGCATTCCCAGGGCGTCGCGCCGAGG
>DPSD01000120.1:0-129 GCA_003538495.1 Accumulibacter sp. | reverse complement strand
CGTCGCGGACCATCGGAATCAGGTACACCACGGCGCCGATGAACAGAAAGGCAATTTTCATCGACTCGCCGATGCCCATCCACATCACCAGAATGGGCAACAGGGCCACCACCGGCGCCGAGCGGAAGG
>DPSD01000419.1:2759-3159 GCA_003538495.1 Accumulibacter sp. | reverse complement strand
TGCAGATTGCGCAGGCGCTCGCGCTGAGCGGCGAGAGCCTGTGCCGGATGTAGCAGGCGGCGCGCCAGCCAGTCGAGCTGTTGGCTCCGCTGGTTGAGGAGCTGCTCGACCCGGCGGCGCAGCGTCGTTTCGCTGGCCGCCAGACGCGCTAGCAGGGCAGCTCGTTCGGGTGCCGCCAGCTCGGCCGCGGCGGTTGGTGTCGGCGCCCGCTGATCGGCGGCAAAGTCGGCGATGCTGAAGTCGCTTTCGTGGCCGACACCGCAAATCACCGGCAGCCCGCAGGCACGAATCGCCCGTGCCACGAGCTCGTCGTTGAAAGCCCACAGGTCCTCGATGCTGCCGCCACCACGGCAGACGATCAGCAGATCGCACTCGTGGCGCTCGCCGGCGCAGCGAATGG
>DPSD01000419.1:0-2477 GCA_003538495.1 Accumulibacter sp. | reverse complement strand
GCTCGCCGGCGCAGCGAATGGCGGCGGCGATCTGGGCGGCTGCGCCTTCTCCCTGCACCGGCGTCGGATAGAGCACGATGCTGACCTGCGGGGCGCGGCGTGCGAGGGTGCTCAGGACGTCGCGCAGGGCGGCTGCTTGCGTCGAGGTGACGACGCCAACCCGGCGCGGAAACGCGGGCAAGGCGCGCTTGATCTCGCTGGCGAAAAGTCCTTCGCGTTCAAGCTTTTCCTTGAGGCGAAGGAATTGCTCGTAGAGTCGGCCGACGCCACCGCGGCGCGCAGCCTCGACGTTTAGCTGAAAATCGCCGCGTGCTTCGTAGAGTGTGACCAGTACGCGCGCCTCGATCTGCTGGCCGTTTTCCAGGCGCCAGCCGAGGACCTGAGCGCGGCTGCGGAACATCACGCAGCGAACTTGCGCGGCGCTGTCCTTGAGCGAGAAATAAACGTGTCCCGAAGGCGCATGGCTGAGGTTGGACACCTCGCCAGCGACCCAGCACAGCGGAAAGGACGATTCTAGTCTTTCGCGCGCCAGGCGATTGAGCAGCGAAACAGGAATCACCGCGCTGGTCGGGGAGTCGGCTGCGAAGCCGGGTCTGGCGGGGGCGGGATTTGACATCCGCGAATTCTACATGGCTGCGGCCGGTCCCCGCACTTCGGGTCGGCTTCTCGCGCCAGCGATCGCGCCGACGCAGTGACCCGCAGCCGGCTTGGCGGCGGTGACCGACCATCTTCCTGCGGTGGCCGCACGTTTCGCTGGCACGCGGAAAAAGTTCTTGTGGGCAGGCAGTTTGGCGGCCGTGCCAACAGGCTGCCAGCCGCTTTATCCACAGCTCCTGTGGATTGGCAGAGCGCCGGAGGCCGCGCCAGCACTTGCCGCAATCGCCGTCGCAGGCTAAAGTTCCCCCCTTGAAAATATCCCGGGGTACACCGTGTTTTCCATCCTTCAGGCTGCTGGTTGGCCGATCTGGCCCTTGCTGCTGGCGTCGATTCTCGCTGTTGCTCTGATCATCGAGCGCTCGGTGGCGCTGCGCAGCGCCAAAGTCGTTCCGCCGGGCCTGCTGCAGCGAGTGGTCGCCGAGTTCAGGCAGAACGGCGCCAGTACCGCGATGATCGCCGATCTCGAGACGCATTCGCCGCTCGGTCGGGTGCTGGCGGCCGGTTTGCGCAACGAGAGCAGTTCGCGCGAGATCATGAAGGAGGCGATCGAGGAGACCGGCAGCGTCGTTTCGCACGACCTCGAGCGTTACCTGACGACGCTGGGTACGATCGCCTCGATCAGCCCGCTGATGGGCTTGTTCGGCACCGTCGTCGGGATGATCGAGATCTTCGCGTCGCAGGCGCCGAGTGGCAGCAACCCCTTGCAGCTCGCGCACGGTATTTCGGTGGCCTTGTACAACACCGGCTTCGGGCTCTTGATCGCCATTCCAAGCATGATCTTCTGGCGGCATTTCCGCGCCCTGGTTTCCAGCTTCGTCATCGAGATGCAGCATCAGGCGGTGCGTCTGGTCGAGGTTCTGCACGGCGAACGCAAGTCCTGAGGAGCGGACGATGAACTTTCGCCGCGTTCGCGCCAGTGACGTCCCGGAGATCAACCTGATTCCGTTCATTGACGTGCTGTTGGTGATCATCATCTTTCTGATGCTGACGACCACCTATGCCAAGTTTTCCGGTCTCGAGATCAACCTGCCGACCGCTGATGCCAGCAAGCAGACGGAGCAACCGAACGAGGTCAACGTGACCGTGACCCCTGCCGGTGAGGTGCTGGTCAACAAGGCGCCGCTGGGCAAGGTCAGTGTTCAGGCGATCAGCGAAGCGTTGCGGCGCGCGGTCGGCGACGCCAAGGACCCGGTGGTGGTGATCAATGCCGATGCCAAGGCGACGCACCAGAGCGTCGTCGATATCATGCAGGCGGCGCAGGCCGCAGGCTATCCGCGTATTTCCTTCGCCACCCAATCACCGCGCTGATGGCTGCTGGCGGTGTCGCGCAGTGCCTGCCGCAGCGCTGGTACGAGCGGCGACTGGCTGCGGTGCTGTGGCCATTGCTACCTCTCTCGTTATTGTTCGGGGTGCTGGTCTGGCTACGACGCTGGCTGTACCGCTGCGGTGTGCTGCGTTCGTATCGCCTGCCGGTGCCGGTGGTCGTCGTCGGCAACCTGACCGTCGGCGGCAGCGGCAAGACCCCCTTGGTGCTGTGGCTGGTGCGCTGTCTGCGCGAGCACGGTTGGCAACCGGGGATCATCAGTCGCGGCTACGGCGGCAGCGACGAGAGCGTGCGAGCGGTTGTGGCCGGCTCCGCCTCTGCGGAGGTGGGTGATGAACCGCTGTTGCTGGCCCGGCGCAGCGGCGCGCCGGTTTACGTCGGCCGCGACCGCGCTGCGGCAGGGCAAGCTCTGCTGGCTGCGCACCCCGAATGCGATGTGATCGTCTCCGACGACGGCCTGCAGCACTACCGCCTGCAACGCTCGATCGAACTGGTG
>DPSD01000333.1:4258-4692 GCA_003538495.1 Accumulibacter sp. | reverse complement strand
TGCAGCACTATCGCCTGCAGCGCTCGGTCGAACTGGCGGTCTTCGACGGGCGCGGCACCGGCAACGGCTGGCTGTTGCCGGCCGGGCCCTTGCGCGAGCCGTTGCCACGGCTGGCGGGCGTGACCGCGGTGGTATGGAACGGCCGTCCGGAGCGGTCGCCGTTGGGCGCCGCCGGGGACTTGCCGCAGTTCGACATGCAGTTGATCGGCCAGCGCTTTGTCGCCTGCAGCGGCGAGTCACGCAGTTGCGATGCCGATTCCTTGCGGGGCCGGCCGCTGCACGCCATCGCCGGGATCGGCGACCCCAGCCGTTTCTTTCGGCAGCTCAGGGATCTGGGGCTCGCTTTCGAAGCGCATCCATTTCCCGATCACCACCCGTATGACACGGCCGATCTGGCTTTCGCCGACAACGCCGTGCTGCTGATGACCGAGAAA
>DPSD01000333.1:0-4035 GCA_003538495.1 Accumulibacter sp. | reverse complement strand
CATCCCTTTCCCGATCACCATCCTTATGTCGCGGCCGAGCTAGCCTTTGCCGGTGATGGCGTGCTGCTGATGACCGAGAAAGATGCGGTAAAATGCGCGGCGATTGCGAGCGGCGAGGCGTGGGTGCTGCCGGTCGAGGCGGTGATCGGCACTCCCCCGGGTCGTGCCGCTCTGTTCGAGACAATTCTGGAGAAACTGCATGGACGCACGCCTGCTTGACATTCTCGTCTGCCCGATCTGCAAGGCCAATCTCGAATACCGCAAGGCCGAATCGGAACTGATCTGCAAACCCTGCCGTCTGGCGTTCCCGATTCGCGATGGCATTCCGATCATGCTCCAGGACGAAGCGCGCCAGCTGACTGCCGACTTGCTCTGACGTCCGGCGCCGCGATGCAAGCCGTGCTGCAATTCAAGGTGGTCATCCCCGCGCGCTACGCGTCGACGCGCTTGCCGGGCAAGCCGCTGCTCGACCTTGGTGGCAAACCGATGGTCGTGCGCGTTGCCGAGCGTGCGCTGCTCGCCGGCGCCGACGAGGTGCTGGTGGCCACCGACCATCCGGAGGTGCTGGCGGCTGCCGAACGGCACGGGCTGCGCGCATTGCTGACCCGCAGCGATCACGCTAGCGGTACCGACCGTCTGGCCGAGGTGGCCGGGGTCGCCGGCTGGGACGATGACACGATGGTGGTCAACGTGCAGGGCGACGAGCCCTTGATCGATCCCGCACTGATCGCCCGGACGGCCGCGCAGCTGGCCGAGAGTGGTGCCGAGATCGCCACGGTGGCGCATCCGCTGGCCGATGCGGCGGACTTCTTCAACCCCAACATTGTCAAGGTGGTGCGTAATGCCGTCGGCGACGCGCTTTATTTTTCGCGTGCACCGATCCCCTACGCGCGTGACCATTTTGCCCGCGAAGCCGGTGGCGAGACGCTGCCGGCCGCCATGCCCGCGTATCGGCACATCGGGCTGTACGCCTATCGGGCGCACTTCCTGCGCCTCTATTCCGGGCTGGCACCTTCACCGCTGGAAGGTATTGAAGCGCTTGAACAACTACGCGCCCTGTGGCACGGATTCCGGATCAGCGTGGCGATTGTCGACCACCTGCCGGCAGCGGGCGTCGACACCCCGGACGATGCGCGCCGGTTGCAGGAGTGGTTCAAAAAGGTTTGACCGTGCGTGCGTTTGCGGGTACCGTGCGGCGTGTCAAGCACGACATGGTGCTGCCTGGGTCCTGTAGATGAAGCGCAAGTGTCTGAACTTTTGGATAATTTGTTCGATTTGACTATCAACGAAGGCGACTCATGAAACTCATCCTGCTAGGTGCGCCAGGGGCCGGAAAAGGCACCCAGGCGCAGTTCATTTGTGAGCAGTACGGTATTCCGCAGATTTCCACCGGCGACATGCTGCGGGCTGCGGTGAAAGCCGGTACGCCACTCGGAGTGGAAGCGAAAAAGGTCATGGACGGGGGTGGCCTGGTGTCCGACGAAATCATCATTGGCCTGGTCCATGATCGGCTGCAGCAGGATGACTGCCGAGGCGGCTACCTCTTCGACGGTTTCCCGAGAACCCTGCCGCAAGCCGAGGCGATGAAGGTCGCTGGCGTGGCGCTCGACTACGTGCTCGAAATTGACGTGGCCGACAAGGAAATAATCGAGCGCATGAGCGGGCGTCGCGTTCATCCGGCTTCCGGGCGTACCTATCACGTTCGCTTCAACGCCCCCAGGGTCGCAGACCGGGACGATGTCACCGGCGAGACCCTGATCCAGCGCGGCGATGACCAGGAAGAGACGGTCAGAAAGCGCCTGGAAATCTATCATTCGCAGACCAGGCCTCTGCTTGAGTACTATCGCAGGTGGGCCGCCACCGGCGACCCGCTGGCGCCGAAGTGCCGCCGAATCATCGGCGTCGGGAGTGTCGAAGAGATCAAGGCGGCGGCTTTCGATGCGCTGCGCTAGGCGCTGGCAATGACTGCAGGGGGGCGGGCGGGATTTCGCGGTGCGTCACGCATCGACGTCGCCGCTCGGACCTTGTCGATAGTTCTTCTGGGGACCGCGTTGAGGTCGCCGCCGAGGCGCGTGGTGACCGGCCTTTGCTGCACCGGCAAGGGCCTATGTTCGCCGCCAGGCTTGCGTCGCATGCCGCAGCTCAGGTAGTGACGGGGCGGGACAAGAGCCGCCGTCCTCCGAGCCCAGAAGGCTTGGGGACGCTTTGGGTTCAGCGTTTGGGGTTCGGCGGCGTGGCAAGCGTGCGGGTGAGGTGCTTACAAGCTCGGCCTGATTCGTATAGAGTAGCTGACAGGGGTAAATCCGGCCCGCAGGGTGTCACCCACGGGACTGCGAAATTTTAGAGAGGGAGGTTGCTTATGTCGTCGTATCTGGTGTTCGCGCTGGTATGCGCGGTCATTGCGGTGCTTTATGGGGCTGCAATGACGAAATGGATTCTCGCGTTGCCAGCTGGCAACCCACGCATGCAGGAAATAGCCAAGGCCATTCAGGAGGGTGCGTCGGCTTATCTCGCCAAGCAGTACACGACGATTGCCATCGTCGGGGCGGTGCTCTTCGTGGTGATCTGGCTGGCTCTCGGCAAGGCGATGGCCATCGGCTTCCTGATTGGAGCGGTCCTCTCGGGAGCTACCGGCTTCATCGGGATGAACGTCTCGGTTCGCGCCAACGTGCGCACGGCTGAAGCCGCGCGAAACGGCATTGCCGCAGCGCTCGATGTGGCCTTCAAGGGTGGCGCGATCACCGGCATGCTGGTCGTCGGTCTGGGCCTGCTCGGGGTGGCGGGTTACTACGCCGTGCTGCGGGGCGCTGGCGGTGATTTCCAGCACGCGGTCGAACCGCTGGTTGGCCTGGCCTTCGGCGGCTCACTGATCTCGATCTTTGCGCGGCTGGGTGGCGGGATCTTCACCAAGGGTGCCGACGTCGGCGCCGACCTGGTTGGCAAGGTCGAGGCCGGAATTCCCGAGGACGATCCGCGCAACCCGGCGGTGATCGCCGACAACGTCGGCGACAACGTCGGCGACTGTGCCGGCATGGCGGCCGACCTCTTCGAAACCTACGCGGTTACCGTGGTGGCGACGATGGTCCTCGGCGCGATGATGCTCAAGGGCGTTGCCGGCGCCAACGACAACCTGATCATCTACCCGCTGGTCCTCGGTGGCGTATCGATCATCGCCTCGATCATTGGCTGCTTTTTCGTCAAGTCGAACGACGGCGGCAAGATCATGAACGCCCTCTATCGCGGCCTGGCGGTCGCCGGCGCGCTGGCCCTGGTCGCCTTCTATCCGGTGACCACCATGCTCCTCGGCGACGGGGTGACGCTCGCCGACGGCAAGCTGATCAGTTCGACGAGCATTTTCTGGTCGGCGGCGATCGGCCTGGTGCTGACCGGACTGCTGGTATGGATCACCGAGTACTACACCGGCACCGACTTCGCGCCGGTCAAGCGGGTCGCCGAAGCCTCGACCACCGGCCACGGCACCAACATCATCGCTGGTTTGGCTGTTTCGATGAAGGCGTGTGCGCTGCCGGTGCTCTCCGTTTGTGCAGCGATCTATATCACCCACGCCTTGGCCGGCCTGTATGGCATTGCCATCGCCGCGACCTCGATGCTGTCGATGACCGGGATCATCGTCGCGCTCGACGCCTACGGCCCGATCACCGACAACGCCGGCGGCATCGCCGAAATGGCCGGTCTGCCGAAATCGGTGCGTGACGTGACCGACCCGCTCGACGCCGTCGGCAATACGACCAAGGCGGTGACCAAGGGGTACGCCATCGGCTCCGCCGGTCTGGCGGCACTGGTGCTCTTCGCCGACTACACCCATGCCCTGGAAACGCACTTCGGTGGCAGCCTGCGCTTCGACCTCTCGGACCACATGGTGATCATCGGTCTGTTTCTCGGCGGCCTGATTCCCTATCTCTTCGCCGCCATGGCGATGGAGGCGGTGGGCCGCGCGGCTGGTGCGGTGGTTGTCGAGGTGCGCCGGCAGTTCAAGGAAATCAAGGGCATCATGGAAGGCAAGGCGAAGCCCGA
>DPSD01000442.1:1024-5484 GCA_003538495.1 Accumulibacter sp. | reverse complement strand
GGAGTTTTCGGTCAGGCACTATAGTACTCACCCCGCTGTTTGACGTTCCTTTCCTATCCCGCCGGATCTTGCCGTTTCCGATGCGGTGATCATCGGCCGCCACGCCAGCGCGACGCTGATGATCGCACGCACGGGCAAGCACCCGTTTCGCGAGTTTGAGCAAGCCGTCAAGCGCCTGAATCAGGCCGGCGGCGAGGTCCAGGGCTTCTCCTATCGCTATGTCGACAGGGCTAGCGCTCATTTCTTGCCGTCGACGATCCCCTGGCCGTCGCCCGCCGCCTGCTGGCCGGTGCGTCGCCGACGCGCCTCGTACAGGCAGACGCCGGTGGCGACCGAGACGTTGAGGCTGGCGACCGATCCCAGCATCGGGATATTCACCAGCTGATCGCAGGTCTCGCGCGTCAGTCGGCGCAGGCCGTCGCCTTCGGCGCCGAGTACCCAGGCACATGCCGTCGGCCACTGCGCAAGGTAGAGATCATCTGGCGCATCGGCGTCGGTGCCGACGATCCAGATCCCGCGTTCCTTCATTTCGCGCAGGCTGCGGGCAAGATTGGTCACGGTGATATACGGCACCGTTTCGGCGGCGCCGCTGGCCACTTTCACCGCCGTTTGCGTCAGCCCGACTGCCCGGTCCTTGGGCGCGACGACCGCGTGTGCGCCGACGGCGTCGGCGACCCGCAGGCAGGCGCCGAGGTTGTGCGGGTCCTGGATGCCATCGAGCACCAGCAGCAAAGCCGGCTCGTCGAGCGTATCGAGAACGTCATCGAGCGTCACGTGGCGCTGCGTCGCGTCGACGGTGGCGATCACCCCCTGGTGCCTGGCGCCGGGGGCCATCGCTGCCAGGCGCGCCGCGTCGATCGGCAGCACCCGCACGGTGGCGAACTCGGCATGACGAACGAGGTCACGCACACGCGCGTCGTGGCGACCGGCGTCGACGTAGATCTCGCGGATGGCGCCGGGGTCGTGCCGTAACTTGGCGAGGGTTGCGTGAAAGCCGAAAATCAGGCGGGACTGCTGGGACATGGACAGGTGGCCGGTAGGGAGAGGCCGCGATTCTAACAGCTTGCGGCCGACCTGTCGGTCCGCGCGGCAGCGGCTGCGCGCGCGCGCGCGAGCATGGCCGGGCACCGCCATGCCGCCCCACGGCCGTCAAATGGGCAGAAGCAGTCAGCTACTCTTTTTCGGCGATCGCTTCCAGGGTTCGCGAGCGCCAGTCGAGGACGGCCGTGCGGATGCTCATCTGTTCGCCCAGACGCGGAAACTCGGCGCGGATGACGTCGGCGGCGAAGGTCGACAGGAAGCGCGACTTGAGCTCGGCGCGCGCGCGGTCGACGCCGATTTCGTCGTAGGGGACCGACGCCAGGAGCAGGAATCCGTCGTCCGGGATCCGTCCGCGCTCCATGTTCGCTTCGATGATTGCCGCCGCCTTGCGGATCGGGACGTCGAGGTTGGGACTGTAGGGGCCGATGATCAGCGCAACGTTCGGGGTGTGCAGGAAGTCGAAACCGCGACCCAGGCAGATCATCCACTCGCGGTGCTCGATGTCGAGCAGGCGCTCGCCGGCGCGAATCTGCGCGCGCACGCCCTCGATGTGTTCGAGGTTGCCGTAGAGCAGCGGCAGCAGGTCGTCGCGCATCCGTTCCGGCATGTCCGGCAGCAGCGCGGCAAGGCGCAGCGGCAGAGTCGGCCGGTCGGCCGCGGTCAGCGTCGCGAGGTGCAGCTTGTCGCCGCCGGTGCCGTGGACGACCAGCGCGTCCTCGTCGGTTTCGAAGCCGCAGACCAGCGGATAGACGGTGCCGTGATCGCTGCCGAAAATGTGTTCGACCTGGCGGCGGATCTCGTAGGTATGGGCGATCGCCGCGGCGGTGTCGTACGCGAAACCGGCGCAACCACGCCGGGGGTCGCCTTTCGAGTAGTGGTAGGTGACCAGGAAGACGACGTGCCGGCCGGCGCTGACGACGCGCTGCACGTGGTGCGCGAGGACCTCGCCAAGGTGTGGCCAGCCGAGGTCGAAAATCCCGCCCAGGTTGCGAAAGGGCATCAGCAGGCCGACCGGCGTGTTGGTCGCCACCGGGATGTTGATCCGACCGTCCATGCACTTGAGGACGGCGATCGCCGTCGGGTGCGCGGCCAGGTAGCGCTCGCGCGTCAGCCACGCTTCCGGGCTGCGGAAGATCGCCGCATGCCGGTCGGCCAGGCCGAACAGCCAGTCGATGCGCTCGCCGATCGGCTTGGCGTGGATGTCCATGACCAGAGGCTCCCCAGAGTGACGACGTGGCCGTGCGCCGGCCGGGCGTTTCACCAGTCGGCGTGCCGGTGAACGAGCAGCAGTATCGTCGGCCTTGGCGTGCGGGTCAAACGCCGCGCTGGCCACCGGTCCGTGTCCGGCGGCTGGCCGGTCCCGAACCGCTCAGATCAGCATGCCGGCGCCGACGGTGTTGTTCGACGACTCGTCGATGACGATGAACGCGCCGGTGCCACGGCTTTCCGAGTAGGGGTCGGCGAAGATCGGCTGCGCCAGCTTGAAGCTGACGCGCGCGATGTCGTTCATCGTCAGCCGTTCGGCGGGCTGCTGTTCCATGCTGTTGATGTCCACCCGGAAGGCGATGCCGGCGAGCAGCGCCTTGCTGTCACGCGTGGTATGGCGAATGAGGTACTTGCGGCGCGGGTCGAGCGGCGACTCCGAGAGCCAGCAGAGCATGGCGTCGATCTGCTTGCTGACCCTCGGCAATTCACCGGTCTTGACGATCATGTCGCCGCGCGAAATGTCGATCTCGTCGGCGAGCAGGATGGTCACCGACTGTTCGGCGACCGCGTGCGGCAGCGATTCGCCGAGTACCTGGATGTCCCTGACGCGCGTTTCCAGCCCCGAAGGCAGCACCGTCACGGGGTCGCCGATCGTCAGTTCGCCGGACTCGACGCGGCCCATGAAGCCGCGATAGTCGTGCAACTCCGGATTGCTGGAATCCTGCGGGCGGCAGACGTATTGCACCGGGAAGCGGAACTTCTCGGCGTGCGCGCTGTGGATCGCCGGCGTCGTTTCGAGGATCTCGAACAGCGTCGGCCCAGCGTACCAGTTCAGCCGTTCGCCGCGGTCGACGATCATGTCGCCGAGCAGCGCCGACATCGGGATGAAGCGCACGTCTGCAATCCCCAGTTTGCCGGCAAAAGCCAGATACTCGGCCTTGATTCGTGCAAAGACTTCCGGCGAGTAGTCCACCAGGTCCATCTTGTTCACCGCCACGACGATCTGCGGAATCGCCAGCAGGTGCGCCAGGTACGAGTGCCGGCGGGTCTGCGCGAGCACGCCCTTGCGGGCGTCGATCAGGATGATCGCCAGGTCGGCGGTCGACGCCGCGGTGACCATGTTGCGCGTGTACTGCTCGTGCCCCGGCGCGTCGGCGATGATGTACTTGCGCGTGCCGGTGGTGAAGTAGCGGTAGGCGACGTCGATGGTGATTCCCTGCTCGCGCTCGGCCTGCAGCCCGTCGACGAGCAAGGCGAGGTCGAGGTCGCCGCCGGTCGTCCCCGACTTCAGGCTGTCGCGCTGGATGGCGGCGAGCTGATCTTCGTAGATCATCTTCGAATCGTGCAGCAGGCGCCCGATCAGCGTGCTCTTGCCGTCGTCGACGCTGCCGCAGGTGAGAAAGCGCAGCAGGCCGTTGTCGGGGACTGCTTCGAGGGGGAGTTGTTCGATCGCGGACATCAGAAATAGCCTTCCTTCTTGCGTTGTTCCATCGACGCGTCCGAGGTCTGGTCGTCGAGGCGGGTCGCGCCGCGTTCGGTGATCGTGGTGATCGCCGTTTCGGCGATGATCGCCGCGACGCTGTCGGCGTCGGACTCGACCGGCGCGGTGCAGGTGATGTCGCCGACGGTGCGAAAGCGGACCATCAGCTGCTCGACGGTGTCGCCGGCCCTGACTGGCGTCACCGCGGTGACCGGCAGCAGGCCGCCGGCGCGGCGCACGATCGGGCGGCGGTGGGCGAAGTAGATTGACGGCAGGGCCAGCTGCTCGCGCTCGATGTACTGCCAGACGTCGATCTCGGTCCAGTTCGAGATCGGGAAGACGCGCATGTTCTCGCCCTTGAAGCTGCGGGCGTTGTACAGGTCCCACAGTTCGGGTCGCTGGTTCTTCGGGTCCCACTGGCCGAATTCGTCGCGGAACGAAAAGATCCGTTCCTTGGCGCGTGCCTTCTCCTCATCGCGGCGCGCGCCGCCCAGGCAGGCGTCAAAGCCAAATTCCTCGATCGCTTCGAGCAGGGTCACCGACTGGTGCTTGTTGCGCGGTTCGTCGGCCGACTTGAGGACCACCGTTCCACGCGCCATCGAATCCTCGAGCGAACGAACGATCAGCCGCTCGCCGAGTTCGGTGGCGCGTCGGTCGCGGAAATCGGTGACTTCCCGGTAGTTGTGGCCGGTGTCGATGTGCATCAGCGGGAACGGAAAGCGGCCCGGGCGGA
>DPSD01000442.1:0-823 GCA_003538495.1 Accumulibacter sp. | reverse complement strand
AGTTGTGGCCGGTGTCGATGTGCATCAGCGGGAACGGAAAGCGGCCCGGGCGGAAAGCCTTCTCGGCGATGCGCAGCATGCAGATCGAGTCCTTGCCGCCGGAGAACAGCAGCACCGGGTTGCTGCACTGGCCGGCGACCTCGCGCATGATGTGGATCGCCTCGGACTCAAGCCAGTCGAGGTGGGAAAGGGTGACGCTGGAGAGTGCTGCGGTGCTCATGATTGACCCGTGTGATTCGTGTAGTGATTCATGTCGTGCTTCGTTCATCGATTCGCCCTCTGGCCTTCAGGCGTGCCTGACGTGCAAGCCGCATTCCTTGGATTCCGGATTTTCCCACCACCAGCGGCCGGAACGGACGTCTTCGCCCGGCGTCACCGCCCGGGTACACGGCGCGCAGCCGATGCTCGGGTAGAACTTGTCGTGCAGCGCGTTGTACGGCACCTGGTTGAGCTTGAGGTAAGCCCACACTTCGCGTTCGCTCCAGGCGCTGAGCGGGTTGAATTTTTCCAGGCCGCCATCGCCGCTGCCGGCGTCGAAACTGCGGATCGGCAGGCCGTCGCGGGTCGCCGATTGCTGCGCACGCATGCCGGTGATCCAGGCCTTGCGGCCGGCCAGCGCGCGCTGCAGCGGTTCGACCTTGCGGATGAAGCAGCAGCCCTTGCGCAGTTCCACCGACTCGTAGAAAGCGTTGATGCCGTGCTCGCGGGTCCACGCTTCGAGCAGTTCGTGGCGCGGGTGGTAGAGGCGCAGCTTGAGGCCGTAGTGGCGCTGCAGCCTGGCGATCAGGTCGTAGGTTTCGACCGGCAGGCGACCGGTGTCGAG
>DPSD01000660.1 GCA_003538495.1 Accumulibacter sp. | reverse complement strand
CGGCGATCTCTTCCTGGCCGTCCACCCCGTCGGTGTCGCCAGCGATGGCGTGGATGCCGCGATGCCCGTTCAGCGCCACGCCCAGGGCAAGCAGAAACTCGACGTTGCGCCCGCCGCGCCCGTTGCCGCGCACCGTCACCGTCGTCTCCCCGCCGGAGAGCAGGACGCAGGGCGCTGCGAAGGGCTGGCCGCGACCAGCGACCTGCAGCGCGATTCCGGCCATGACCTTGCCCACGTCGCGCGCCTCCCCTTCAATGGCATCGCCCAGGATGTGCGCCGCCACGCCGGCTTGGCGTGCCACCGCAGCGGCGGCTTCGAGTGCCATCTGCGGTGTCGCGATCAGGCGCGTTTCGACTCTGTCCAGACGCGCGTCGCCAGGTTTGATCGACTCGCCGCGGCCATTTTCGAGGATGTCGAGCACTGCTGGCGGTACGGCGATGCCGTAGCGGCGGATGATCGCCAGTGCGTCGGCGCAGGTGGTGGGGTCAGCAACCGTCGGACCGGAGGCAATGTCGATCGGGTTGTCGCCGGGCACGTCGGAGATCATGAGGTTCACCACGCGCGCCGGATGGCAGGCCGCCGCCAAGCGCCCGCCCTTGACAGCCGAGAGGTGGCGGCGGACGCAGTTCATCTCCGAGATCGAGGCGCCGGATTTGAGCAGGGCTTTGTTTACACCCTGCTTGTCCGCCAGGCTCAGGCCCTCGAACGGCAGGGCGAGGAGCGACGAGCCGCCGCCCGAGATCAGGCACAGCACGGTATCGTCGGCGCTGAGTCCCTGCACCAGGGCGTGGATGCGCTGCGCTGCAGCGACTCCGGCGGCGTCCGGTACCGGGTGAGCGGCCTCGACGATTTCGATGCGCTGGCAGGGAACGACGTAGCCGTAGCGAGTCACCACCAGTCCCGACAACTCGCCCGGCCAGTTCTCCTCCAGCGCCTTGGCCATCGCCGCAGAGGCCTTGCCGGCACCGATCACGATCAGTCGGCCGCGAGAGGGTTCCGGCAGATGCAGCGGGATGCAGTGCGCCGGCTGCGCAGCGGTGATTGCCGCTTCGAACATGTGGCGCAGCAGTCTGCGGGCTTCATTGGTCTTCATCGTTCGTCTCCTGATCAGGCAGCCAGTTGCGGGCGCTGCGTGGGCAAATTCGTTTCTTCCAGGCTGCTGGCTGCCTCGTCACCCTCGTACAAGGCCTGCAGGTCTTCGGGATCGCTCTTGCCGTCGAGCACCTGGTTGAGACGCTCCCGGTCCACCGAGCCAACCCAGCGGGCGATCGCCACCGTGCCGACCGCGTTACCGATGGTGTTGGTGATCGCACGGGCTTCAGACATGAAGCGATCGACGCCGAGCAGCAGCACCATGCCGGCGACGGGTATCTTGCCCATCGAAGCCAGTGTCGCGGCCAGAGTGATGAAGCCCGAACCGGTCACGCCTGCCGAACCCTTCGAAGTCAGCAGCAGCACGCCCAGCACCAGCAGTTGGTCGGTCAGAGTCAGTGGCGTGTTGGTGGCCTGAGCGATAAAGATCGCCGCCATAGTGTAATAGATACACTGTCCATCGGAGTTGAAGGTCAATCCTGAAGGCACGACCAGGCCGACCACCGGCTTCGAGATGCCGGCATGCTCCAGTTTCCGCATAAGCTGCGGGACGACCGACTCGGACGAACTGGTACCGAGGACGGTGAAAATTTCGTCCTTGATGTACTTCAGAAACTTCCAGAGGCTGAAGCCGGAGAGTCGGGAGATGCCTCCCAGCACGAGGACAACGAACAGAAAGCAGGTCAGGTACATCGTGGCCATCAACTTGCCGAGCGAGACGATCGATCCGAGTTGACGACCAGCAGGCCAAGCGCCAGCGCAAAGGTCGATAGCACCTCGAAGTAGATCAGCGCCCGGACACCGACGCGGCCGAGTTCCTTCATGTTTTCCATGCGGGCAATGCCCAGTACCACGGTGGCAAAGATGATCGGTGCGAACACCATCTTGATCAGCTTGATGAAGACGTCACCAAGCGGCTTCAGGTCGGTTCCGATGTTCGGGGCGACAACGCCCAGAATGATGCCGGCAGTCACGCCGATCAAGACCTGGACATAGAGTTTTCCGAAAAAGCGGCGAATCATGATCTCTCTCCTTCCTCTTCCGAGGCAATAACTGGCCACAGCTCTGGCATGGCTGTGTTGAAGCCGAATGGGTAACGCCTTGACGACAAGCCCGGCGCGTCAGGCGGTCGCGCCGGGCTGGAACGACGGTCAGGCGGCCTGGCGCTCGGCGTTGCTGGCGAGGTGATCGCACACGGCCTGGGTGACTTCGGCAGTGGTTGCCTTGCCGCCCAGGTCGCGGGTATGTAGCGCCGGATCGGCGGTGACGGTCTCGACGGCCTGCATCAGGCGTTTGGCAGCCTCGGCTTCACCGAGGTGTTCGAGCAGCATCACGGCCGACCAGAAAGTCCCCACCGGGTTGGCGAGGCCCAGGCCCATGATGTCGAAAGCCGAACCGTGGATCGGTTCGAACATCGACGGATAACGGCGCTCGGGGTCGATGTTGCCGGTCGGCGCGATGCCCAGGCTGCCGGCCAGTGCCGCAGCCAGGTCGCTGAGGATGTCGGCGTGCAGGTTGGTGGCGACGAGGGTGTCGAGCGACGCTGGACGGTTGACCATGCGCGCCGTGGCCGCATCGACGAGTTCCTTGTCCCAGGTGACGTCCGGGAACTCGCGGGAGATCTCGGTCGCGATCTCGTCCCACATCACCATGGCGTGGCGCTGGGCGTTGGACTTGGTGATCACCGTCAGCAGCTTGCGTGGCCGCGATTCGGCCAGGCGGAAAGCGAAGCGCATGATGCGCTCGACGCCGACGCGGGTCATCATCGAAACATCGGTGGCGGTCTCGATCGGGTGGCCCTGATGCACGCGACCGCCGACGCCGGAGTATTCGCCTTCGGAGTTCTCGCGCACGATCACCCAGTCGAGATCCTCTGCCTTGCAGCGCTTGAGCGGGGCGTCGATGCCGGGCAGGATGCGGGTCGGGCGCACGTTGGCGTACTGGTCGAAGCCCTGGCAGATTTTCAGACGCAGTCCCCAGAGCGTGATGTGGTCGGGGATGTCGGGGTCGCCGGCAGAGCCGAAGAGAATGGCATCCTTGTCGCGCAGTGCGTCCAGTCCATTGTCCGGCATCATCACGCCGTGCTCGCGAAAGTAGTCACCGCCCCAGTCGAAGTTCTCGAACTCGAAGCGGAAAGTGCTGTTCGAAGCGGCCAGCGCTTCGAGAACCTGCTGACCCGCGGGAACGACTTCCTTGCCGATGCCGTCGCCGGGAACCGTGGCAATGCGATAGGTCTTCATCATTTGTCTCCTGTCTATGAGGTGGTGGGGGGTGGCACGGTGCGTACTATAGGAACTCCACAGGCTCCTCGAGTCAGTTGTTGACGCGCATCCGGTCGTTCGTCGACTTTCTCTCGGAAGCGTTTACCAGGCTCGGGAAAAGCTCGGACTAAAACCTGGAAACTCTCTGCCGATGCAGACAGGCCGTCGCGCGACTTAAATTGGAATGGATCTGAGCGCGGCAGCCGAAACAGCAGGATGTAAGGGGAGAGGCCGCTTGTTTCAGACAGCTGAGACGTCGTTTCTCGCTCGTCGGCGCCCAGTGACGAAAATCCCCTCCATCGTGCCGTGCTGATCTCGTCTGAAAGCTATTGGCAGATTCTTCGACTCAACACCGAGAGCGCCAATCTGCTACCGTTCGCCCTAGGGCGAGATGTCCAGGTGCAGACCACATGCTCGAGATTGAGCAGGCCGAACGCACTTCGATCTCGCTCAACTCACCGAACAACCGGAGTTGCTTTTCGCATCTTCACTCGCTACAGGAGTCCCTCGTGAAACGCCTTATCGGACTTTGCTTCTTCATCGTCGTCACCACGGCCGTCCTCAACACTGATGCAAATGCCGCAGAGCCAGCTCTGAAACTCGGTGTCGGGCTGTTCCAACCAGACAAGGAAAAGAACGATGCCACCTACCGCCCTCTGGCGACTTATCTTTCGAACAAGCTCAACCGACCGGTGGAACTACGCACGGTCGATAGCTGGGAAGGCCTGGCCAAGTCGCTGGCCAACGGCGAGACCGACATTGCCCTGATGGGACCATGGGGCTATGTGCTGGCCAATCACCAGGCAGGAGCGCAGGTGGTGTCCACGATCCTCTACGACGGCAAGCCTGAATATTTCGCCATCATGGTGACCCACCCGAACTCCGGCATCAACCAGCCAGCCGACCTCAAGGGCAAGACTTTCGCCTTCGGTGACAAGGGTTCTACCTCCGGTTACCTGATTCCGCTGCACTATTTCATGACCCAGGGCATCGACCCCGAGCGCTATTTCAGCAAGGTGCTATACACCAAGCATCAGGCGATCGAAACTCAGGTCACCCAGGGGATACTAGACGCCGGCGCAGACTACAACCGTAACCGCAATGCGATGATCGAGCAGGGTCTGATCAAGGCCGAGCAATCGAGGATCATCTGGCAATCCGCGCCATTGCCGAACGATGCTGTTGCTGTCAGCAAGGCCCTGGCCGCCGACAGAGGCTTCGTCATACGTTTGCAAGCGGCGCTCAGCGAGGTCGGTGATGTCCTGAAGACCGAGCCAAAGCTTCTGCCGCCGCATTACACCGGCTTTGTCAGCCGCGACAACAACTTCTACAAGCCGATTCGCGATGCCGGCCTGGCGACAGGAATCCTGCAGGCGAAATGAGGATGGTGCGTGCCTCGCGCTTTGCCGATCGATTCGGCGGCCGGCTCGGCTTTCTTGGACTGGCCCTGGCTTATGCCATACTGGTGATCGCTTGTCTGGGTTCGCTCGCTGACGAAGGCGAATTGACGCTGGGGCGAAATCCCCTGCACAACCTGATCAAGACCGTCGGCGAGTTTGCCCGGCCGAGTTTCCTGGATGTCTGGTTCGGCAAGCCGAATCTCGAATACCACAGCGACGACGGCACACTGTTGCGCATCGAAAACCGCCAGGAGGTCGAACTCGGTTACCTCGCCGGGCTCGCGCGAGCGACATGGACGACGGTGCGCATTGCTACGCTAGGCTCATTGCTCGGCGCCGTGCTGGCCTTGCCGCTGGCGGTGCTAACCGCGCGCAACCTGGCGGCGTCGCGGCCGCTGTTCTGGCTGGCCAAGGCGATCCTCGATGTCGCACGCTCGATACACACGCTGGTGTTCGGGCTGGTGCTGGTTGGCATCGTCGGCCTCGGGCCGACTGCCGGCATTCTCGCCATCGCGCTGCATTCCATGGGCAGCTACGGGAAGTTGTTCGCCGAAGCCATCGAGTCGCTGGACATGGCGGCCATAGATGCCGTGCGCAGCGTCGGGGCCGGGCCGGTGCAGGTATTCTTCAACGCCGTCTGGCCGGCAGTGTTGCCACAGTTCGTTTCCAGCCACCTCTACCTCTGGGAATTCAACATCCGTGACTCAACCATCCTGGGAATCATCGGCGCTGGCGGCCTTGGCCTGCTGATCAGCGAAGCGACTTCACTCTTTCAGTGGGGCCGGTTATCGACCGTGCTGCTCGTGATCATCGTCCTGGTCGCCGGATTCGACGCCCTCAGCCGGCGAATCCGCAAGGCGCTGCTATGAGCCGACCCTGCGTTTCTCTTGAATCGGTGCTGTGCGCGGTGCACGGCCGTGCGCTGCTGGAAATCGACCATCTCAGCGTCGCAGAGGGCGAACGCGTCGCCATCGTTGGCCACAATGGCGCTGGCAAATCGACCCTGCTGCGCCTTTTGAGCGGCTTCCTGCAACCGGTTCACGGCAGCGTGGAAGTACTCGGCCGAACCCTGGACCGGCCATTGCCGCCAGGCGAGCTGCGCGCGCTGCGCGTGGAAGTCGGCCAGGTGATGCAGGGCATTCATCTCGTAGGCCGGCTGTCGGCCCTGGAAAATGTGCTCATCGGTAGCCTCGGATGGATCACCGGCTGGCGTAGCTGGACGCGCTGCTTTCCGGCCAACGAAGTGGCTAATGCGGAGGGTGCACTGCGTGCCGTCGGCCTTCTGGCGCGCGCCGATACCCGAGCCGACCGGCTGTCTGGCGGCGAGCGGCAGAAGATAGCCATCGCCCGGCTACTGATGCAGCGTTCGCGGCTAATTCTCGCCGACGAACCGACGGCAGCCCTCGACCCGTCCGCGGCGAGCGACGTCTGTCGACTGCTGGTCAACGCCGCCGCCAATGCCTCCCTGATCACCGTCGTCCATAACCCATCGCTGCTGCCGCTGCTGGCCGATCGGGTCATCGGCCTCAAGATGGGGCGGATCGCCTTCGATCTGCCGCCGGCCATGGTCGGCGAGCAGAAACTCGTCGAACTGTATCGACCAGACATGGGCTCGAATCGAACGTACTGGGGGACTTCGGCCATTCCAGGCTCAGAGGCTGGGGTGGAGGCGTTTTCATGAGCGATGTTGCCGGACGAGCCTGCCGTCGACCAAATCCTGATCATCA
>DPSD01000129.1:11748-12326 GCA_003538495.1 Accumulibacter sp. | reverse complement strand
GCGCTGACCGAAGAGATGTTCGTTACCCCGAACCACAAGGAAACGGCCGACTACATTGAAGGGCGCTACGGCTGAGCCTGACGCGCTGAGTCATGGCGTGGAACGGACGCCGGTCGTGCGTCGATAGGGCGACGCTATTCGCAGGGGCTGGGTCTGATCTCCGTGTGTCTGGCCGCTGCCTGGTGCGGCGCTTTGAACGTGCCGGCACCTTGGCGAACAGACAAAGCCCCGCGCCATCCTCGGGCGGGCGACGAGCGGGGTGGCAGCGGTTGGTGAACCGAGTGCAGGACACCGACCACCGACAAAGCAGCCACAATAGAAAACGGCGAACCCGAGGGTTCGCCGTTCTGGTGCTTCTGCCGGTTCTTACTAGGCCAACTTGCGCCGACGAAGGCCAAACATGCCAATACCCGCGAGGCCGAGCAGAGCGAGCGTGCCGGGTTCCGGCACTTCTTGCTTGTTGGGGGTCTGCAGCAGGTAGAACGGATCGTTGCCGGAGTTGTCGGTGATCACGAAATTGAAAGTCACCGTCGCACCATCAGCGACGGTGCCGCCGCTGAAGTTGAGGTAATCCCGCG